>JBLFXY010000111.1:0-12493 GCA_047611645.1 Glaciecola sp. | reverse complement strand
TGCCAGCCAAGTCAACCTGCGCCGCACAACCGAAGTCTCCGACTTCATTGGCGAGCCGATCCGTGCACGTATCATCAAGATCGACCCGGAGCGCATGAACATCGTCATCTCGCGGCGCAAGCTGCTTGAAGAAGAACGTCAGCGCCTAAAGGAAGGTCTTCTCAGCGAGATCAAAGAAGGTCAGATCCGCACCGGTATCGTCAAGAACATCGCCGACTTCGGCGTGTTCGTCGACCTGGGCGGCATCGATGGTCTTCTGCACATCACGGACATGTCTTGGGGTCGTATCAACCACCCCTCCGAGATGGTCAAGATGGACGAGGAAGTCGAGGTCAAGGTCTTGCGTGTCGATTTCGACCGCGAGCGTATTGCTCTTGGTATCAAGCAACGCACTGCATCCCCTTGGGATGGCATCGAAGAGCGTTATCCCATCGGAAGCAAGAAGAAGGGCTCCGTGGTCAACGTCATGTCCTACGGCGCATTCGTCAAGCTTGAAGAAGGTATCGAAGGCCTGGTGCACATCTCTGAGATGTCCTGGACGCGTCGTGTGAACCACCCCTCCGAATTGGTTTCGACCAACGACGAAGTGGAAGTGGTCGTGCTCGAGTTCAACCACCAGAAGCAAGAGATCTCCCTTGGCATGAAGCAAGCCGAGACGAACCCTTGGGATATGGTCGGCGATCACTATCCGATCGGTACCGTCATCGAAGGCACCGTGCGGAACCTGACCTCCTACGGCGCGTTCGTGGAGATCGAAGAGGGCATCGACGGCCTCCTGCACGTTTCGGATATGAGCTGGACCAAGAAAGTCAGCCATCCCTCCGAGATGGTCAAGAAAGGCGACACCCTGCAGTGCGTGGTTCTTTCCGTCGACAAGGAAAAGAAGCGTATCGCTCTGGGCCGCAAGCAACTGTCGGCCGACCCGTGGATGGAGTCGATCCCCAACAACTACCACGTTGGCGATTTGCTTTCCGGCTTCGTTACGAAGATCACCAACTTCGGTGTGTTCGTGAAGCTGGGCGACGACCTCGAAGGTCTCTTGCACATCTCTGAGATTACGGACGATCGTGGTGCCAACCCCGAGGACATCCTGCAGCCCAACCAGAAGGTTGAGGTGCGAGTGATCCGCGTCGATATCGAAGAGCGCAAGATCGGCCTGTCCTTCGTGCACTCGGACTTTGCCGAGAACGAATCGCTTCCTCCCATCAAGCTGAGCACCGAAGAGGGTGAAGGCGATGGGGAAGAAGCTCCCGCAGGTGAAGCTCCCGTAGCCGAAGCTGAAGCGCCGGTCGCCGAGGCTCCCGTAGCCGAGGCTCCCGCCGCTGAAGCACCCGCCGCTGAAGAAGCTGCTGCTGAAGAAGCTGAGGTCAAGCCCGCCGCCGAAGGCGACGACGCCCCGGCCGAATAAGCGGACTCTGTTCGTAACAGGCCCATCCCTTTCGCAGGGATGGGCCTTTTTTTTTGCTGGTCCCGCTCAGTGTCCGTGGGAAACCTCCAAATGCCCGTACCTTGGGCCCTGCCCAGGGGGTAAACGCAGGGCCTCCGGTTGACTTACCAGCCTTCTCATTCAAACTGTCTCCATGCTCGATCGCCTTCTCCTCTGGTCCTTGCCCCTGCTATTGGTGGCCTGTGGGGCGCGTGCGCCTCTGGCCCCTGCTCCCTTTGATCTAACGTCGGTTTCCCCTCGGCACAAGGCAGCCTTTGTGAGCTTGCTGGCTGCCCTTGAGGCCCAGGAGAATGAGGCTGCGGAAGGTGTGCTGGATCAACTCATTCCCCGCCTGCAGGAAGAGGTCGACGGGGGGGATGAAGCGCAAACGGCGGAGGTGAACTGGCAGCTGCGAGCTGCGAAGCGCTTCCGGCGCATCCTGTTAGGTCGCGAGCGCCTCGCGGCATTGGGTTTTCACCTGGAGATTGCGGACTACGGCGGGGAGAGATCCCTGATTCTTCTCATTCAAAACCGTTGGCCTGGTGTCTTGGTCCTCAGACCCGGGCCGGCCATGCTCGAGCAGCACTCCATGTTGATCGGTCCAGGTGGTGAAGGCTCCGAACATGCCAGAAGCCGCGTGATTGCCGGGCTCGACGAGTTGGAATTGGGGCCTTTGGAGCGGCTCGAGGTCAGCCTTGGGCCCTACCGCCCAATGCCCTTGGGGGGAGCACTTGCCCAGCGCGAGACGTTTGTCTTGCGCATGGGGGCAGGTGGATTGCAGGAGGGGGGAGAGGTGTATCCAGCGCAAATGTGGCCGGAAGCCAGAAGCCTGCGCGTAAATTTGGCAGCGTTCTTGCCCAATGGTGTTTTGGATCCCTCCGAGCTGTTGGGGCGCATGGAGGATGGCAGCATGGGCATGGCAGCGCTTGTTGAGCGCGTGGTGCGCATCTCCCCGGAGCGGTACGAAGAGGCCCTGCGTGGCACGCGAGGAGCTGTGGCACGCGCCACGCCCGAGATTTTTTCGCGCATGGAGCCTCTGCTGCGTTGGCTGTGTCACCACGATCCGCAACCGAGCGGCTTGGAGGGCTGGCGGGCGCATCTCGCGCGTTTACCCCAACGCTAGGTGCGCGTGGGGCCGCAGGTCGCGCTGACTTCCCCAGGGGCTCCTCAATGGAACCGGCGGTGCTGGACCACCCAAATATTGAGAGACGGGGGGGGGATGGCGGCCTAGCGCCCGGCGGCGCAAGGTACCTGACCAATTTAGGGCGATCTCCTGACCCACAACACTAGAACGAAACGGCCTACCTTCGTACAAATAGGGCCATGCAGACGAAGAAGCAGGTAAGCGAATTTTCGCTCTCGGATCACATGGCAGCCTTTGAACGGGGTTGTGTGGATTTGGTAGACAAAAAAGATCTCGCTAAGTTGCTCGAGAGCCGCTTGGCGAAAGGGCGGGGCTTGCGGATCAAATTTGGCATGGATCCCTCTTCGGCGGACCTGCACATCGGACACTCGATCCCCTTGCTCAAGCTGCGCGATCTTCAGGATCTGGGACACACGATTGTCCTGATCGTGGGCGATGCTACAGCGATGGTGGGGGATCCCACGGGGCGCAGCCAGTTGCGGCCGGTCTTGACGCGTGAACAGGTGGAAGCAAACCTGCGCACCTACGTGGAGCAAGCAGCTCTGATTTTGGACATGGAGCGCGTTGAAGTGCGCCGCAATTCGGAGTGGTTCGATCGCTTGAATTTCGATGGTTTGCTCAAACTCTGTACGCGCATGACCGTGGCTCAGATGATCGAGCGCGACACGTTTCAAACACGTATGGAGGCTGGCGAGCCCATCGGTATCAACGAGTTCTTGTACCCGCTCATGCAGGGTTGGGACTCGGTGGAGGTCAAGTCGGACGTGGAACTTGGCGGGACGGATCAGTTGTTCAATCTATTGGTGGGGCGTCGCTTGCAAGCCCAGGAAGACCAACGCCCGCAGATCGTGTTCACCACGCCACTGATCAACGGACTCGATGGTCGCAAAATGAGCAAGTCCTACGGCAACGCCGTGGGGCTCAAGGACGATGCGCGCAGCATGACTTTCTCGATCATGCGTTTGGATGATGTTGCCATGTCTGTGTGGTTCACCCAGTTGACGCGAGTTCCGGAAGAAGAGGTGACGATCCTGCTGGCGGGTCACCCCCGCGAAGCGAAAGCACGCTTGGCCTTCGAAGTTACGGCTTGGTACCACGGCGAGGAAGCCGCCCGCGAAGCCGCCCAGGCTTTTGATCGTGAAGTGCGCGATAAGCAGTTGCCCGACGATATTGAGACCACCCAATGGCAGGATGAGTGGGGAACGGAATTGCCACTACCCAATCTGCTGGGAAACATGGGGCTGGTTAAGAGCACCTCGGATGCGCGGCGCATGATTCAGCAGGGCGCGGTGCGCTTGGACGGCGATGTGCAAAACGATCCCCGTGCGGTCTGCGCTCGACCCGCTGAGCGACAGCTCGTGCAAGTGGGCAAGAAACGTGTCGGTTATTTGCAGGGGTAAGGTTGTGGGGATGGGGCGCATTGAGCGCATTGAGCGCAAGCCTCGAACCCCTGGCCCACAAAACGGACCGCCTGGCGAAATGCAGAGCGCAAGGCGACGGGGAATTGGCTTAGCGCCCTACTCCACAAGCCCGTGAATCGCACGGATGATCGCGGGTTGGGCCTCACCTCTTAGATCCAAGGTAAGCTGCGCTTCGATGACGCCAGCGGGAGCATCGGCCTTGCAATGAACGTGCACGTCGATGCGTACACAGCGCCCGAAGGAGTCCTCGGCGATGCGTTCGAGTTCCACCTCCAAGTAGGGGGCGGAAGGTCCTTCCAAGTGCGCAGCGGTAATGTCGATTTTATGACCGGGCGCGAGGCCCTGGACACCCGCGTGCAGGCTCATATCCTTGCCGAGTTCCACACGACCGAAACTCAGATTGGAGGGGTAGATCATGATGGCTGGAACGACCCGGCCTTCGATGGGGATCTCCAAGCGGCCTTTGTTGCCTTGCCCCATGCTGTCCGTGGTGCGCAGTATGACCTTGCCCCTGAGCGGGCCCTGTTTCTCTTGGCCGATCGTGGTCACGTGCAGGTTCCAGTTGGACTCTTGACCTTGGATGAGTTCCACCTCGGCTTGCAAACCTTCCGTGGTCGAGAGCACATCGATCAGGTCCGCTTTGTTCATGGCCCTGCGGGAGAAGATCTGGAGCGTTCCACCAATGCCTCCTCCCTGGGGGATGTCTCCGAGTTTGAGCGTAGGGGACGCCAATTCGAAAAGCTTCTGCGGCATGAAGTGCAATTCGAAGGTCAGGTAGGGATCGATCTTGGAGTCCGTATAGACGCGCACCACAGCCAGCTTGGCGGCGTTGGGATGCACGCGCAATGTGTCCACTAGGATCTCGATGGAGAACACTTGCCCCGGCTCCACTCGCAGGATGTCGTCCCTGCTGGTGACGTCACCTTCTACGGTGCCATCGTCCTTGCTGCTGCCCTTCCAGGCTCGAATGGACTTAACCCGTGAACACGAGCATGCGGGTTCCGTGCGCTTAATGGTGATCGCCGTGTTCTCCAGATTGCGCAGCTCGTAGGTATGGCTGAAGAGTTTCCCGAAGGGGATCGTGCCAAACGAGTAGTAGAAGGGGAGATCCGGGTTGGGGGGATTGAGGACCTCAACACCGCGCTCGCGGTTCGCTCCGGTGGCAAAGTGCTTACGCCCCTGATCTGGATCAGCGTCTTGGCTGCATGATGCTGCGTACATGAGGATCAAGGCTAAGAATGCCAAAGCGTAACGGGCAACGTTTTGGTGGAGCATGGACAGCTGGCGTAGGATTCGGGGGGGGGGGTGGGGGCGAGGTGAGGACGGTCTTGAATTCTCTGGATGCGAGCATAGACCTCGACGTTGCAAACTACCTGGCCGAAACAGCCGAATTCAGACCCGATGGGCCTGATAGGCTTTTAGTCGCAGCCAGACGGTCAGGTCGTTTGTAACGTAGTGGTAGAGGTTACCCAACCACCTTGGAGGGGCAACCGCTTGGCAAAGTTCCTAGGGGCATTTCTTGCGCTATTTGGGGAGGGCGGAGGTGTGTGGAAACGCACTCTTGGGGCGCGAGCGCCATGGAAGCTAGACGCAGTTCTTGGGAGGTTCGATACCTGAACTGGGTTCTCAGTTCATATGGAAACACACGTGTCGGAAATCTCACAGCGGGGCCCAAGAACCCTCGCCATACAAGGCCGCCCCAAGCGCTCTGTGAGAGGGCGCTTGGGGCGTGATAAATTCGTGAGCGCTACCCGTACGATCCAGGCCTTGACCAACGGGGCCTGCAAAGGCTTGCGTTGCGCGTGAGGCGCTACTTGTTGTCCACGCCTCGAGTGCCTCGGATGACCTGGTTGTTAATGATCCAAATCTGATCTTCCGGGACACGTTCAATTCCGCGGTCAGCAATCTCTTGGATGAGCTCCTTGTTTTTAAGACGGCTGGCGCGCTCGATGAAGAAGCTATAGGTTTTGCCGGTCGGCTCGAAGTCGGTCACCTTCACCATGAGCACCTTGGCCTCGTCAATTTTGTCAATGGCCACCAGGCACTCGAACAGCAGGGATGCGTCGATGATCATGGCACGCCGTGTTTGGCGGACGCCTGGGAGCGGGGCTTCCGGAATCACTTTAGGTGCCTTGGCATCTCCTTCGGTCGCAGCCGAAGTTTTCGCTCCAGGGGGCCTAGGAATATCGAGCGCTTCGGAAACTGCCTCGGGCTCCACGCCTTTCTCTAGTGCCACGATTGCGGCAATGCGCGCTTCCATGGCCTGCAAAGGGTTGGGCATGTGCGTGAGAATATCGGCATAGCGACGGTAGGCGACCATGCGCTCCAAGTTGTTCCACATGAGAATGCTCTTGAGTGCGTACTTGTGCTCGGTGTCGGCTTCGATCTTGTTGAAGGCGCGGATGGGATCATCCATGTCGCGCATATAAATGCCAAACTGAGAGAGTGCATAGGCTTCAAAAAAGGATGCTTCTCCAGAAGTGACCTTGCCGTGCAATGCATCGCGCCTGATTCTGATTCCTTGCTTGATGTTGGGAGTGAGCCTTGCCACTTGCACTAATTTGCGCAGCAGGAAAGCCAGGTGCTTCTCTATGAACTCGGGGTCATTCTCAAACGCATAATCAAGGCACCAAAAGAATGCGTTGCCTATCTCATCGGGGTTGCCAGCGTTGCCAAAGAGGTAGCTGCCATATGCCATCCAGGAGTAGGGATCCGTGGCAGCTTCGCCGTCCGGCTTGGTGGTTGCATTCGCGGATCGCTTGGCGGTGTCGAGCAGGGCCAACCATTCCTTTGGAGAGCGATAGCCGTGCACTATGTCGATGATTCTGCGGTTGGATGTGCGAATCGAAACCGTGGGGAATAAGCTGATGCCTTTGCGCTGGATCCAGCCGGAGTCTTGTCCCACAACTTCCTTGATCGCGATAGAATTCTCCTTGAGCCACTTGAGGACCGCTTTGTCCTTGAGAGCCTCGTTGCTCACGCGATCCGAGTCGACTTCGCCGGGATTCAGGAAGATCAGGATCGAGAGTTTATTTTGCTTGGCCGCTTCCAGGAACGCTTGCTGGGGAGTGAGAGACCAAAAGGCCTCGGTGGAATCCGGCTTTTTCGGCTCCACCGGCGGTTCGACAGCCGGGGTTTCTTCCTGGGAAGCCGTGTTGTTTTCGGCCAGGGCACTGGCTGGAAGGGCCAGGGTGCAAGCGGCGAGCAGGACGAAAAGTGTAGGGATGAAGGCGCGCATGAGGAGTCAGGGGCTTGGGTTCCAAGCTGGAGGCCTGGTATAGGGCATGCGCCAATTTGCATAGGGCGCTGCTCGGAAGGATACTATGGAAGGGGCCCGGTCGGAACCGGCCCCCTTCATGCTGGCGGCCTTAGCATGCCGTTGAATAACAGCGATTACCCGACGGGTCGTCACAATTCGGCCGGTAAGGCGATCAGGTTCCCTACATAGTTGCTCTATGCGAGGGGTTCTGACAACGCTGCCAGCTGGATTGTGAGGGCTCGGCGGAGAATCGCTGTTCTTCAACGGGCTGCTAGGGCCGCCCATGTCCGAAGTGGGAACCTGGAAAGTACAGGCTCCATACTTACTACGGATTAGGATGCTTGGCGTTGGTGGCGAAATGCACGCAGGTTGTACCTATCGATTTTGCGATACAGGGTAGCCCGTCCAATTTTGAGACGCGTAGCGGTCTCTTTGACGTTCCAATGGGTCGTCGTAAGGGCATGTAGGAGGATGTCTCGCTCGTACTGCTGGAAGGGGCGAATTTGGCCTTGCTCTAGGAAAGTGGTTCCTGCGCTAGCAGGGATTCCCAGGGTTCCGTGGTTCAGACGATTGATCTCGTGATCTAGGCTTGCGCGCTTGATCAGGTTTTCAACCGACTTCTGGAAGCGACCTTCCTCAGCGGGAACTGCCACGTATTCATCGCAGGAGGCCAACGCCGTGCCTGCTTCCTTGAGCTCCTCTTGCCCGATGAGGAGCAAAATGCGGAGGGTGGGGAAGTCCGCCCTGAGGCGGTCGATTGCGAATTCCCGAGGCAAGTCGCCCAGACGTAAGCTGGTGCAGACTAGATCGGGTAGGCCTGTGTCCAAAACCCTACGGGCTTCGGAAAGGCTGGATGCGCGACGAACGGAATGACCAGCAGCTTCCAATTTGGAGGCTGCGCTGGCTAGGACTCGGGGGTCATCATGGACCACAAGTGCTGTGTGCTTCATAGGTTTCTCTTTAGGGGACCGACCTTCCTCGAATCGAGCCTCAGGGGGGTCGAGCCCAAGGGGATTCCAAGGAAAATTACGATTGAACCGCTCGCTCACTACAATATCCGCGTGCGAATGCTCCTCCTTGCGCTCTGCCTGACCTGTTGTTCAGCCATCGATTCCATCCCCGTACCCACTCCGTGGCGGGAAAGTGGGGTCATGGAGGTGGACCCTCGGGCCATGCTCGCTGAAGGAGCTATTAGGCTATCCCAAAGAGAGATACGAGTCGCTCGCCGTGCATTTGAGATGGCCGCACGTGCTGCGGAGGCCGGTGGGGATCGTGCGGTGCACGTGGAAGCCCTCGCATTGGTGGCTCGCTGCTATTTTCTAGAAGACCTTCCCGCTGATGGGCAAATCTGGTTGGAGCTAGCAGAAAAAAATTCCGACCGAGAGGAGCCCTTGGGGTACTCGCGCTGCCGCCAGGTTCGCGGACTGTTTGAGCGCTCCCTCGGCAATCAGGATTTGGCTCTGGAGATCTTTGAGGACCTATATAAATTTTGCCGCCAGGAGGGGTTGTTTGAGAGAGCCTTGAGCGCGGCTCACCACCTGGCCATGCTCGCGCCCTTGGATGGGCAAGTGATTTGGGCCCGACGGGCCATTGCGGCAGCTCAGGAGGCTGGAAACGAGGCCCTTTTGGCCATTCTTTGGAACAACCTCGGTCTCACCTACGATCGTATGATTCGCCCTATGGAGGCTCTTGCCTCTTACCGACGTGCTCGGTGGTATCACTACCGAACTGGAGCCGAGCGGGAGAAGTTGATCGCGGATTGGGCTGTAGGGCGTGCCCTGCGGCTGGTAGAGCGGGATCGAGAGGCATTTCTGTGGCTTTCTGACGTGGCTCTGCGCGCTGAAATTCGCTGGCAAGCCAACCCCATGCCCGAGCAGCAGCAGTGGCGGGGACATGCCCACCAGGAGCTGGGAGAAGTCCAAGCCCAGTTAGGTTTGGTACCGGAGGCCCTGCAATCCCTAGAGATTTCACGCCGCTCATTTCTTGGTTTAGAGTCCGGTACGCTGGAAGAGGGGGTCTACGAGGCTGTTCTGGACCGGATCGAACAACTTTCCCAGACCGAGACCCCCTAGCTCGCTTGTCCGAAACGCCATAAGGCTGTCCGGCCCCTGCACGGTACCTGCAATTACCGGCTTGGAACGCGCGACGGCAATCCTCATGATTGACCCGGGCTCAGAACCCGATTTTCTATCTAGCTTGATTCCAACCTGAGCAACATCCGATGCGTATCCTGTGGTGCAGCCAAGGCCCATGCCTTCGGTAGACGGTTCTACCTAGCCACCCCGCACGCGCGACCCCTCCCCGCAATCCCATCTCATCATGCCGCGAAAGCTATTCGCCCCATTGCTCCTGGCCCTGTTCCCTGGGTGCCAGGGAGGCCAATTCCCAAGCCCCGAGACCCCTCAGGCTTCCGTTCCCTTAGAGCTGGAAGTGACTTTGGTTCGGACTCAAAAACCCAGTGCTGAACCGGTGGCCGGAGCAAGCACTGGGAGTGCCGTTGAGCAGGAATTGGATGAGCCCATCCCGGTGGAGAAAGGCCCGGATCCAGAAGGTTGGATTCCCCTCGAAGAGATCGGTGGGAAGCAAGTGGACACTGTGCGTAGGTACTATCCGAGGGGGGGTGTTCGTCGTATTCGTACACAGTTCAAAGGAGCGCTGGGTCCGTTGGGGTTCCATGGGCGAGACCTCAGCCTTCACGAGAATGGCGCTTGGAGCCAGGAGGCTTTCTGGGAGAACGGAAAGCTACAAGGCGCCTATAGGGAGTGGTTCGAGGGCGGCAGCGCCAAGATTGATTCTTATTATCAAGCAGGCCTGCGCCACGGAACTCAGCAAGAGTTTGGCGAAAGGGGTCGGCTGCGTATGCAAGGCGAGTATCGAGAAGGACGCCTGCATGGTGTATTCCAGCAATGGTTCGAAAAGGGAGAAGCGCAGGAGACCAGCCATTGGAAGGATGGAATCCTTTCGGGTAATCGAAGGATTTGGGATCGCGAGTTGACTCCGATCGTCAATGAAAACTTCCAGAACGGAGTGCGTCACGGCGAGGCCATTGTTTACCACAGGATCCCAGGACAGGAGAATGTCCACCAGGCCGGACTCTACCAGCAAGGCTTCAAGGTTGGTGCTTGGGTGGAGTTCAATGCAGAAGGGGAGAAAGTCCAAGAGAAGTTCTTCGAGCACGGCAAAGTGACCGGTACCTTCAAGGAGTGGAGGAAAGGGGTTCTTACCCTGGACACCCACTACATCGGTAGTGTCGAAAACGGCATGCGTTCGGAGTTTTACGCGAGCGGCAAGCGCTTCAGTCGTGGATCCATGAAAGATGGCGCCCGGGAAGGTGCCTGGTTCTACTGGGAGGAAGACGGTAGCGTTCAAAGCACATGGTCTGGCATTTACTTGGACAGCAAAAAAGTAAGCGCCCTGCCATCTGATGATTCCGTGGAGGATTCGAACAATGAATAAGCTGACAATCACAAGCCTCGGACTCTTCGCGATGGCAGTGCTAAGCTTCGGAATGCAAAAGCCAACGATCACTGGGGCAGCCCCTCTGGTCGTTAACGCCCAGGGAGAGAGTCCGGATCCGGCTGCAATGCTCGGAGAAATGACCCAGTTCAATTACCCCGGTGGAGGTAAGGCCCGCGCGGGTCGAATCTACCGAGGCCGACGCCATGGGGAGTGGAAGGGTTGGTTCTTCGACGGGACCTTGGCATATGTGGGCTCGTACAAAGACTACAAATTGGACGGGCTTTGGATGTTTTGCTACGAGGATGGAAGCAAGCGTGAGCAAGGGCACTTTCTCAAGGGGTTGAGACAGGGCGAATGGAATGAGTTCTATCCTGGAGGCGAAAAGCGCAGTACTAGTTTTTGGAAGCTAGGGGCTCAGCAAGGGGGACGCACGCAGTTTGCGGTCCAAGGGTTTGTGGTTGCCGAGTTCTTCTATGTGGATGGACTGCGGGCGGGGCCTGCAAAGATCTACGGCACGAAAGGCAAGCTGAGCATGGCTGGAAACTACGTTCGAAACGGCAAACAGGGCGCATGGACGTATTTCACCCCGAACGGCGAACGCAAATCCTTAGGCTCATTTGATAAGGATGTGGAATCAGGTTTGTGGCAGTTCTTCTACGCCGACGGAGAGGTTGAAGCTCAAGGCCCGTATAACAACGGCACGCAGGAGGGCGCATGGACGGGTTTTTACCCCGATGGAAAGACGCGCTTCGAGGGGAGTTTCGAGGCCGGTAAGCCCCAAGGGATTTGGGTTCGCTACGCAGCCAATGGACTTCGATCCAATACCGGTCTTATGGAGGATGGGGAACGTTCCGGCTGGTGGCAGGAGTGGGATGAGTTTGGTCGACCCAACGACGCACAGTCGGGGTTTTACGATAAGGGAATCAAAACGGAGTAAGTCATGATTCAAATTGCACTATGCCTCGGAGCCTTGCTCCCGATCACTGGACCCTTGACCTTTGCCTCGGACTCCCAAGGGAAGTCCGCGGAAGCTCAAGACGTCAATCTTCGCTACGTCCCCAAAGCTGGTGAGCGGCTTCAGCACAACTGGACCGGCTCCCACAAGTTGCTCGCCACCGAGGTGCTATCCATAGTGGAGGGCCAAAACCCGATGGCCGTCGCTCAGTTGCCCAGCCTCGAAACCTCGGAGCGCCGGGTGACCTCCGATTGGATCCAGGCGGTGGAGAATGGGCGCATTACAAAAATGAACCGCGTCTGGACCGAAGCGGAACTTTGGGGGAGATTGGACTTCCGCATGCCGCCCAATCCCGCCCTCGAAGTCGTCCTAAAGAGCCCCTTGGCCAATGCCAGTACTAGCGTTGTTTATACTTACGTGCCCGAAGATGACAACTATGGCGTCTACTTCGATCAGAGCGCAATGGTGGAAGAGCTCCTGGGCGGCGTCCGTTTGGATCACACGTACGAATCGCTACTCCCCGAAAAAGGCGTTCGTGCAGGGGATACCTGGGAGGTCGAACCCCAGCAATTGATCGGGCTCTTGGCGCCGACCGGCGCCATGGACTATCGCCAAGTGCAGGCGGGTGGCGCGATGCTGATTCGCACCCTTTTGATGGGGGTTGGTGGCTGCACCGAGAAAGTTTGGAATCCCGAAGGCTTCCAAGGGCACCTGCGTTGCAAGCTCGAAAAAGTGGTGGGGACTGGTGCGATTGCCATGGCGCATATTCGATTGGACTACAAGTACGAGACCCAACAGGATCGGGCTGCCGCAGCCCGTGAATTGCAAA
>JBLFXY010000110.1:0-12494 GCA_047611645.1 Glaciecola sp. | reverse complement strand
TATAGGGGGTGCAATCCGCCTTGTTCCGAAATGGATGGACGATTCCTGGCAAAACCCTCTATGCCCGACACACTCCTAGGGAACCGTTCGCCTGGGGTCACGCAATATTTAAGTATGTACTCAACGGGAAACGCCCCGGACAGCCCGTTTGAGGGCGCCCGGGGCGTTTATTAAAGGATGCCGTCCGTCCCGATTGGGCTGGAGTTCCCTATACCTCGGCCGCGTTGCCGGGTTCGGGCAGCTTGTCGACCCAGCCGCCCAGGTCCTCGATGGCTTTGTTCAGGGAGTTCAACTCGTTGGGCTCCAAATGACCCGAGGTCTTGTCCCGCAGCATTTTTAGATCCTCCAGGACCATACGGGCCCCCGCAGGATTCACGTCCTTACGCTTGGTGAGCGGGTTCTCCAGCGCGCCGCAGGCCAAGAACCCTTGGATCGAAAGGCGTGTTATGAAAAGCAGGAAGTCGCCCCCGGGGAGCGGCATGTCGGCAGCGGTTTGTTGACTCATGATGTTTGTTCGGAGGTCGCCAATTGGTGGGCGGCTTGAATGAAGCCCAGGAAAATCGGGTGGGGAGAGAGTGGTTGGCTTTTGAATTCGGGGTGGTATTGCACACCCACGAAGAAGGGGTGATTGGGCAGTTCCACAATCTCGACCAGGTCGCGGCCGGGGTGGAATCCGGACAACTCCATTTCGGAGGCTTCGAAGGCCTCGCGATAGGCGTTGTTGAACTCGTAGCGATGTCGGTGGCGTTCGCTGATGACATCATCGCCGTAGAGCCTGTGGGCGATGGTGCCCGGCTTCAATTCGCAATCGTAGGCGCCCAAGCGCATGGTTCCGCCCTTGGGCACGTTCGCTTGGTCGTCCATCAAGTTGATGACGGGATGCGGGGTGTGGGGGCTGTGCTCGAGCGTGTGCGCGCCTTCCAGGCCCAACACGTTGCGCGCGTACTCGATGACAGCGCATTGCATGCCGAGGCAGATACCGAAGAAGGGCAGGTCGTTCTCGCGGGCGTATTGGATGGCTTGAATCTTGCCTTCCAAGCCGCGCTCGCCGAAGCCGCCGGGCACCAGCAAACCGTGGACACCTTTCAGCATGTGCTCCGCGCCTTTCTCGCTCAGGTCCTCGGCGCTGATCTTGCGGAAGTTCACTTTGACAAGGGTGGAGATGCCCGCGTGGGAGAGCGCTTCGTACACGGACTTGTAGGCATCGTGCAATTCGATGTATTTGCCGACCACCGCGATTTCCACCTCTTGCGTGAAGCCACGGATGTTCTTGAGCATGCCGAGCCAATCCACCAAGTCGGTGACGGGCTCGCAGTCCAGCTGGAGCGCGTCCACGATCAACCGATCCAAACCGCGGTGCACAAGGTCCACAGGCACCTCGTAGATCGAGAAGTCCACGTCGCGCTCTTCGATGACGCGTTCGGGCCGCACGCTACAGAACATGCTGATTTTCTGCGCCATCTCGGGGGCCATGGGCTGCTCGGTCCGGCAGATCAAGACGTCCGGCTGGATACCGATCTCGCGCAGCTTGCCCACGCTTTGTTGCGTGGGTTTGGTCTTCAATTCGCCGGAGGCGCGCAGGTAGGGCAGTAGGGTCAGGTGTACGTAGAGCACGTCTTCTTTAGGACGCTCCATGCCGAATTGACGAATGGCTTCGAGGAAGGGCAGGCCTTCGATGTCACCCACGGTGCCACCGATCTCGGTCAACAGTACGTCCACGTCGGGATCCGCCACCCCGGACTCGATGCCCTGCTTGATGGCGTCGGTGATGTGGGGGATGACCTGCACGGTGCGGCCCAGGTAGTCGCCGCGGCGTTCCTTCGAGATGACCTCTTGATAGATTTTGCCGGTCGTGTAGTTGCTCGAGCCGATCAGGCGTGCGTGGGTGAAACGCTCGTAGTGCCCCAGGTCCAGGTCGGTTTCCGCCCCGTCGTCGGTCACGTACACCTCGCCGTGTTGGAAGGGGCTCATGGTGCCCGGGTCCACGTTGATGTAGGGATCGAGCTTCTGCATGCCGACCTTGAGGCCGCGGCGCTCTAGGATCATGCCGATGGCGGCTGACGTGATGCCCTTTCCGAGGCTGGAGACGACGCCGCCGGTGATGAAGATATGTTTGGTCATGGGATCAGGTGCAGCCCTGGTCTTTCAGGCGTTCTAGAAATTCGGCGTAGTCTTCGGGGGTGTCGATGCCGCGCGGAGCATGGGATGCGGGTAGAACCCGCATGGAATTTCCATGCTCCAGCCAGCGCAATTGTTCGAGGTTTTCCAAGGCCTCCAAGCGTCCGGGCTCCAGGTCGCAGAAGCGGCGCAGGGCGTCGGGGCGGTAGGCATAAACGCCGATATGGCGTAGGCCCAGGCGCGTCTTGGAATCTTCACCCTCAGGATGCCTTGCGTGCACCGTGGAGGGGATCGCCGAGCGGGAAAAATATAGGGCGCGACCGGCGCGATCGAGCACGATCTTGACGGCGCTCGGGCGCTCCAGGTCCTCCTGGCTCTCGATGGGCACGCTGAGTGTCGCGGCCATCGTGCCCGGGTCCTCAAAAGCGTCTATCAGCAGGTCCAGGTCGGCGGGGTTCAGGTCGGGCTCGTCGGCCTGCACGTTGAGAATCACGTCCCAGGTGCCAGGCAGGGCGTCGAGCGCCTCGCGCACCCGGTCCGTACCGCTCTGGTGGTCCGAGCGGGTTGCCAGGGCTTCTATATCGAAACGGGCGGCAGCGTCGAGTACCTCTTGGGAGTCCGTCGCCACGACAACGCGTTGCAAGCTATTGCACAGCATGGCATTGCGCGCAGTGTGGACGAATAGGGGCAAGCCCGAATCGTCCAGCAAGACTTTGCGGGGCAAGCGCGTGGACCCTATGCGGGCCGGCAGGATAGCGAGGGCGCGCAGGGACATGGCGGCTATTGGTTCCCGGCTGCACCCTGGAAGGTGGGCCGAGCTTTGGAGGCCTGCAGTTGCATCACATTGTTGTACACATCTGTAAAGGCACGCACGCTCGTGCGCAGAATCTTGCCATCGTCCGCGGGCATTCCGCGGCGGGCGACCATGTGCACGGGGCCATTGGCGGTCAGGACCTCAAGGACCTGGATGACATCGTCACCTTCCTGTGCCTCACCGGACTTGGCCAGCTTGGTGTACTTGGACTCCTTTAACATCTGCCAGATGCCATTGGACACCGCATCGTTCACAACTTTCACCATCATTTCGTCGCCGCTTTTCGGTTGGGCATAAAAAGCGGCTCTGCGGTGGGTGAAGTCGCCGCCTTGCATGTTTTGGGTGCGCAGCCAAGCGTCACTCACGATCGTGAGGCGTTGGTTCGAGCGCAGGTCGTGCAAGCTGAATCTCAGGGGTGCGGAATCATCTTCAGCTCCGGAATCCAGGGGGGAGGGGCCAGCCGGTGATGGAGTGGAGGCGCAGCCGAAAAACGTCAGGCACAAGGCCGCGATCAAAATAGAGGTCAAACGCAACATGGGCATTAGGGTCGGTTGTTGGTTGGAGTAGGCGCGAGTTCGGAGCGAGCGCGCTGGGGAATCCTAGCTTCCCGGCCGCGCTCGGTGGTGGCGAGTGTCGCGAAAACCCGGCCGAAGCGGGGGAACCTGGGGACAGGGGCTGTCGGTTGTGCCGTGCTGGCGGGGGTGGGGTGCAAACGCCCTTCCCAGGGTCTGCAGTGTCCCCGTCCCGTTTCTCGCACCCATTCCAGGAGCCCGGGCAGAGTCCCCCATGGTTTCGTGGAATCCCTTTGACTCGGCCGCCTGGGATCGGGATCTTGCACATAAGAGGTGGGAGGGTCCGTTGGCCGCTCTCTTATCTGACGGTGGTCGTGGGGACCGCCATTCGGCCAAAATAGATTGTTGATGCAATCAAATCAGGGGTTTGAGAGGGATGGGAAAAATTGAAAAAGTCGTCGTACTAAGCGTCCTCTTCTTGATGGTCGTGATCACAGTAGTGTCCATGACCGGTCCAGAAGATGCAGAACCCGCAGGCGAGAAAAACGCCCAGCTGGATGCCCCTAACCGCCGTCTGCGTAATACGGATGATGGGGATCTCGGCACCATGAGGCGCAGGACCGACGAGAGTCGGAAGAGCGATACTTCCGCGATCGCTCGCAAGCGCTCCGCTGGCCTCCAGGATCAACGGGCTCAACGGGCTCAACGGGATCAACGGGCTCAACCGGCTTCCGACAGGAAACTGTCCGAGGCGAACCCCGATGGGCTCCTGAGCGTCGGTGTGCGCCAGGATTCGACCCAACGTGCCAAGGATCGGGTCAAGTCCCGCCTGTCGACGAACTCCAATCCGGCCCAGGCCACAACGGGCGGACTGATGAAGCCCAAGCTCAATTCGGTCCAGGACCCGGCCCTGGATCCCAACTGGGACCTGGTCCGTTTGGACGGACTGACGAGCACGATCAATCCCGCTTACAAAATCTACAAGTGCCGTAAGGGCGATACCTTCGAGGCCATAGCTCGCCACTATTACGGGGACAAGCGTCATGCTCACTTCCTGCGCCGCAACAACGAAGGTGTGCGGACGCTGGCGGTCAATCAGGCACTGGTGTTGCCTTGTGTGAACGAGGCTCCGCTGGCCAACACCTACACCGTGCTCGAAGGCGACAGTCTCTGGAGCATTGCGCAGAGCCAATACAACGCCGGTCACCGGTGGAAGGAGATCTACGACGCAAACCGTCACGTATTGCGATCTCCGGACGACCTGAAGCAAGGTCTCGAGCTGGCGATTCCCTAGACCGAACATTTCATGAAGACGCGCTCCAGGCACAGCAACTCGTTTCCTGGCGGGGCTTTGTGGATTTTGACCCCGCAGGCAATGCAGTAGGGATCCGCTTTGCGGACCGGGGCTTACCTGTCGAGGAAGGCAAAATTCGGAAAGTGCTGCCAAGGGACGAGAGGGGCCCGAAGGGGCCCGTTTGCGAAGTCTGGGGCGTGTGCTCATGAAATGCTCGGGCGAGTCCTAGGGTTCACAAGAACACAGGCCCCGCTTTCCGTATATTTCCGGAAAGCGGGGCCTGTTTTTTTAGGGCGGACCACCAGCGGGTGGCGCCAGATCCGCTGCGCTAGAAGTTGGCGAGGAGTGTGTCGGGCATAGAGGGTGTTGCCAGAAACCGCCCCTCCATTCCGGCACGGCGTTGGATCTCCCCCCCAATAGCGTTTAACTATAGGGGGTACAATCCGCCTTGTTTCGAAATGGATGGACGATTCCTGGCAACACCCTCTATGCCCGACACACTCCTAAGTCGCGGGTGTTGTCGTCGAAGTACTGAACGGGCTCTGAATCCCACGGGAAATCTAATTCGTTCCGAGACTCCCATTTAGGGGGTTCCTGGGGGGGCTATACTGCGATTTACGCTAAATGGCGTTTGGTGATATTTGATCGCGCACAGTCCTACTTTTTTTCGCAGGCTGATTTTGCTGCACATCCCCACTCCTCAAACGGACTCTACAAGAGCGCGCAGGAAGTTCATCCGTTGCTTGCCATGCTCCCGTGCTTGGAGTTTTCCCCTACAGGCCTCCCAGGCTTATCGCAATTCGTAGCGGTCTAGTTTCTTGTAGAGGTGGCTACGCTGCATGCCGAGTTCCTCGGCGGTACGCTTGATGTTTCCGTCGTTGCGCTCGAGCCGAGCCTTGAAAAAGAGAGCTTCGGATTGATTCTTGAAGTCTTCGAAAGTGGCCGCGTTGAAGGGGTCGGGTCCCGCGGGCGAAGTGCTGGCTCCAGCGGGTGCGATCAGGCCGGGGCCGTCTTGAAGAACGCGCTCAAAGTCGGCCAGGAGCAGCACGTCTCCGGTGGTGAAAACAGTGGCGGCTTGCAATACGTTGCGAAGCTGGCGCACGTTGCCGGGCCATGGAGCGTTGGCTAGAAAACTCAGCGCATCCGCGTGAATGGCAGGTGCACGCCGACCGGAACGTTCGGCCTGCAGCGTCAGCAAGTGCGCTGCAATCTCCGCAATGTCCGTGGGGTGCTCGCGCAAAGCGGGGGCGCGCAGGGGCACCACATTGAGGCGGTAGAAGAGGTCCATGCGGAAGGTTTTGTCCTCCACGCTCTGGGTTAGATCCGCATTGGTCGCGGCGAGTACACGAATGTCAACGGGATGATTCTGGCTGCCACCGACCCGGGTGACCTCGAGCGTCTCCAGAGCGCGTAGGACTTTGGCCTGCGCGGCGAGCGGCATGTCACCGATTTCGTCCAGGAATAGCGTCCCGCCGTTGGCGGCTTCGAAGTGCCCGATGCGCTGGCTGGTGGCGCCGGTGAAGCTGCCCTTCTCGTGGCCGAAGAGTTCGGACTCGATGAGCTCGCTGGGAATGGCGGCGCAGTTGACGGTGATGAATGGGCCGGAGGCTCGCGGACTGTGGGCGTGGATGGAGCGCGCCAACACCTCTTTGCCGCTTCCGTTTTCTCCTGTGATCAAAACGGAGGCGGGGGAGGCCGCGACCTGCAGAATCTGTTCGCGCAAGGCTTGCAGGCCCGGGCTGGATCCGATCAAGCGGTGGGTTCCGTGTAGGCGCTCGCGCAGGGATGTATTTTCCTCCTCCAGCTTTTGCGTGCGCAGGACCGCGCGCAAGGTCACGAGCACGCGGTTGTCATCGAGGGGCTTTTCCAGGAAGTTGGCAGCGCCGGTTTGCATGGCGGTGACCGCTGTGGCCACGTCCCCGTGCCCGCTGATCAGCACGACGGGCGGCGGATCCTCCATGCCCTGAATTTTCTCCAGGAGTTGCAAGCCATCCATCTTCGGCATCTTGAGGTCGGTGAGGACCGCGGCGGGTGGGGCGTCCTTGTCGCGCTCCAAGCGTGTCCAAGCCTCTTCTCCGTCGCGCGCGGTCAGCACCTCAAAACCCTCGAAACGCAGTAGCATTTCCAGGCTTTGGCGAATGTCTCCATCGTCGTCGACAACCAAAATGGCCTTGCTCTGGTTAGGATGTGTTGAACTCATGGACATAGGTTACAGAAACCGGGAAACGGGAAGCGAATGGACCCTCAGGCTCTACGCAAAAAACTAGAAGGCTCGCAAGGGCTGGTCGTGGCGGGTTTGCTCTCCGGGACCTCCGCCGACGGCATCGACGTGGGCCTGGCGAGATTCCGAAGGGATCATGCGGATGATGTCGGTTGCCGGCCAGAGCTGTTGGCGTTTGAAACCGTGCCCTTCGAGTCCGATTTGCTAAAACGCTTGCGGGGCGCATTGGATGGCTCCGCCATCGATTTGGCCGGAGTCGGGCGCTTGCACGCGGATTTGGGGCGTGCTTTTGGTGAGGCCGCAGCTCGTGTGGCGCAGGGCCAGGGCGTCTCAATCGATTGGGTGGGCAGTCATGGCCAGACGGTTTGGCATTTCGATGGGGAGGGAGAACCGGGGACCCTGCAATTGGGGGATGGGGCCCGGGTGGCCGCAGCTTGCGGCGCTCCCGTGGTGAGTGATTTTCGAGCCGCGCATGTGGCCGTGGGGGGGCACGGCGCTCCCTTGGCCATCCTGGCGGACCCCCGTATCTTTGCTGGGGGCCAGCGGCCAGCGATCGTTCTGAATTTGGGGGGCATGGCCAATGTCTCCTGGCTGGGAAGGGAGCCCGAGCTTGGGACCGCTTTCGATACAGGCCCTGCGGGCAGCCTGCTCGACGGCTTGGCCCGGGAGCTCCTGCAAGAGCCTATGGATAGGGGTGGACGGGTCGCCGGGCAGGGCCAGGTGCATAATAATTGGGTGGATCACCTGCTGCGCAGCCCATTTTTTGACCAAGTGCCGCCAAAAAGTACGGGGCGCGACACTTTTGGCCAAGAATACGTGGCAGATTTTTTGGGGTTTGCGGGACCGGGTGCCCCGGCTGCCGATGTGTTGGCCAGCGCCGTTCGGGCCGTGGCCCGTAGTGTGGCCCAGGCCATTTCCCGCTGGCTGCCAGATCCTGGGGAGCTCCTTATCGTGGCTGGGGGCGGGGTCCACAACCGTGCACTGATGGCCGATCTAGCCCTGGAAACAGGCCTTACCACCTACTCCAGCGCGGAAATAGGGATTCCCCCCGATGCCCGGGAGTCCTTGATATTCGCGTGCTTGGCCGTGGATTTTCTTCAGGGCAGGGGGTCCCGAGTGGGGGGCTATGGGCGCGTCGTGTTGGGGAAGTTGAGCCTGCCTCCGGGCGCTTAGCGGGCTCGTTCCGGACCCTTCGGGGAGAGTTTCAATATCTTTTCTGGAGGTTTGTTCGGGCAAAATGTGTGATCGGATCGGTATCCCAGGCACACTAGGACACTAGGAAGACCCCGAGGGCCATGCCCTATCCTTGACCCGGGGCCGAGCCTCGGTATCATTCCCGGACGTTTCACCGCTAGGTGCGCCGGTTGTCCCAAGTAGGGATGGCTAACGACGCAGCACGGACTCCCAGGTGTGACCCAATCCCCCCCCTCCTATCTCCCCCCAGGCGAAGGACACCCGAACATGATCATTCCGCGCCGGAATCTAGGCCTCCTGTTGGCCCTGTCCGCTTTCCTTGCACCCGTATCCTCCGCAGCTCCCGTCCTTTTCCAGGACTTGAACAGCGATTTCGACGAAGGTGTGCAAATGCTGCACCAAGGCCGCAAGGCTGAAGCACTGGTTGCGTTCCAGCGCATCCTTGCAGCGGATCCGGCCAACGAGGCCGCATACCAGCTTTGGAAAGAAACTGATCACGAGATTTGGCTTGAGCTGCTCGTGGAGGGAGGTGACTTTAAATTGGTCGCCAACCGCATCATGGACCGCGCCACAATCGAGCGTGCCGCTACCCGCAACGACGAGTCCGCCATTCGCGGATTGGTCGAAACCCTGCGTTCCTCCGGTGATTCGCTCGAGCGTCGTCGCACGATCGACGCCATGTCCGCCAACCATGGCGAGTACGTGGTGCCTTACCTGTTGCCGGCCCTCGCCGACGATCAAAACGGTGACTGGCGCGTGCTGGTCATGGTGACCCTGGCCCGCTTGGGTCCTGACGTTGTGCTTCCCCTTATGGAAGCCATGGAGTCCGACAACGACTTCTTGCGTCGCAACGTGGTCTTGACCCTGGGCAACATCGGCGACCCGCGCGCCGCTGGTCCCTTGGCCGCTTTGGCCGCGACCGACGCCGACGCCACCGTGGCCGGCGCCGCCCGCGACGCAGCAGCCAACTGCAGCTTGAAAGGGGATGCGCTGAGTGCTTTGCTCGCTGCTGGCGATGCCTACCACTACCGCCACTCCAGCGTTCTTGCTGGTTACATGTACAGCGAAGTCGTTTGGGCTTGGGACGGAACCAAGTTGGTCTCGAGTGGAGTGCCGCGCGCTATCTACAACAACGAGCTTTCCAAGAAGGCTTATTACCGCGCCCTCGCGCTGGCTCCCGGTTCCCTGGAAGCCCAGGCCGGAGTGGCCCGCGCTTGTGTCGACATCCAAGCGAAGCTTGCGGCCATGGCTGACGCCGGCGCCGATGTGGAAGAGCTGCAAGCACAAGGCGCCCAAGGCTCCTTGGCCGTGGCCCTCGCCGGCCCCGACGCTTTGGACCTAGCCCTGCAGTGGGCCGTGCTAAACGACGACGCCAGCACAGGAACCCTTCTGTGCAACGCCTTGGCGAGCACAGCGAAAGGTCCCACCGCCGGTCTGGTCGCCGCCCTCGAGGCCTCCGATGGCGGAGTTCGCGGCGAAGCTGCTGTGGCATTGGGCCGCATTGCGATTCAAACCCAGCAAGACGTTGAGGCCCGCGTGGTCGCAGCTCTCGGTCAGAACACCGGCCGCGAGGTCGTGCGTGTTGCCGCCATCATCGACGGCAACGCCACCCGCGCCGCCGCCCTGACGGAAGCCCTTGCCAGCCGCGGCGTCATGGTCAACCACCGTGGTTCCGGCGCCAAAGGCTTGGACATGCTCTATCGCATCCCCGCGGTCGACATGATCCTGGTGGGCGATTCCCTGGCCGGTATGACCGCCGACGCTGTGCTCGTGAACATTGCGGACAACGCCGCAATGGCCAAGACCCCGGTCTTCATGCTCACCGAGAACGAAGCGATCGGAGAGGCTTACGCCGATCGTCTCGCAGGCGTGATCAGCGACGTGGCAGACATCTCCGCTCTAGATTCCGTCTTCGAAGAGAACCTGACCGGTGACCGCGCCCAAGCGGACCGCTTGGCTGCCCACTCCGCCCAGGCGCTCGCCGAATTGGCCGCTGCCGGTCACAACATCGGCGGCACCCTCGACGCGTTGGCCAGCACCCTGGCTCACCGTGCGGACTCTGTTTGCATTCCCGCAATGCATGCCTTGGCCTTGGCCGGTACCTCCGCTGAAGCCTCCGGGCTGCTCGCGGTGCTCACCGATACGGCTCGCAGCGATGCGGCTCGTGCTGCTGCTGGCGATGCCATCGCAGGTATCCTCGGTCGCCACAACGTGGACGCCGACTCCATCGACGGGCTGCGTAGCGTGTTCGTCTCCGACGCTTCCTTGAACGTTCGTCAGGCCGCTGGTCGGGCCCTGGGTCGCTTCAGCCTCTCGAGCGAAGAACGTGCTGAGCTGATGCGCCAAGTGCGCAACACGGTCACCAGCGCCCAGTAGCTCGCAAGCCTTTTCGCTAGGCAAGCCCTGTCACCAGGGTTGACAATTCGAGACAGGGCGGTGGGTTCGCTATAAGAACCGACAGTCTTGTCTTTCCGGACACCGGCCCGGCGCGTATTCTTTGCGCGTCGGGCCGGCCGGACAACTTTCGGACCAGCCAAGGTTCGATTCACAACAGAACAAGGCCAGAGTAGCTCAGTGGTAGAGCATCGCTTTCGTAAAGCGAGGGTCGTCGGTTCAAACCCGATCTCTGGCTCCATTTCAAGTGAGGGGGGTGCTTTTCAGAAAGCGCCCCCCTCACTTTTTTATTAGGCCGCCCGGTTGTTGGGTCGTCGAGCAGCGTGGCGTGTGCAGAGGGCAGCGCCAGGAACCGCCCCTCCATTCCGGCACGGCGTTGACCCGACCCCGAATAGCATCTAGATATGAGGGGTCTGCGCCGTCTTGTTCCAGAATAGATGGACGATCCCCGGCGAAGCCCTCTAAGCACAACACGCACCTAGCGTTCCCCTGTACCCTGGTGTTTCCCCAACCATCATGAAGCTGCACACACTATTTCCTGCCCTCGACGAACGCCGCATTGTGATTGGCGTTGTGCACCTGCCCGCTCTACCGGGCGCACCCGGATACTGTGGCTCCATGTCCCGCGTGATCGAATTCGCTAAGGCGGATGCGCGCGCCCTGGCCGAAGGGGGCGTGGATGGCATCATCGTGGAGAATTTCGGCGACAAACCCTTTTTTGGTGAGACGGTTCCGCCGGAGACCATCGCGTCCATGGCCGTGGCGCTCCGTGAGATCATTGGCGAAGCGGGCGATTGCCCTGTGGGTGCCAACGTCTTGCGCAATGATGCGGCCGCGGCATTGGCATTGTGCGCTGCGACGGGCGCGGGGTTCCTACGGGTCAATGTGCACGTGGGAGCTGCGGTTACCGATCAAGGATTGATTCAGGGGGCGGCGGCCGAGACCCTGCGCCGTCGCCAGGTGCTTTGTCCGGACGCGGCGTTGTTGGCGGATGTGCATGTGAAACATGCGACTCCGTTGGGCTCCGAGTCCTTGGAGCAGGCGGCGATCGATACCTGGAAGCGCGGTATGGTCGACGGCTTGGTCGTCAGTGGCTTGGGCACGGGGCAGGCACCCGATGCGGAGCGTGTACAACGCATTCGGGCGGTACTGCCTGAAGCCTCGTTATTGCTGGGATCCGGTACGGACTCGAACAATGCAAAGAGTCTTTTGGCCCAGGCGAATGGTGCGATTGTGGCCTCCTCGCTCAAGATCGACGGAGTTCTGGAGGCGCCCGTGGATCGGGAAAAGGTCAAGCGCTTCGTCGAACTCGTTCAGGCCATGGGCCCAATCGGAGTTTGACGATGGGGCTGCAGCAGCATCGAAAAGACGGGCTGGGCGCTTTAAACTTCGCGGTGGTCACGGTCAGCGATACACGGCGGGGCGCTCAGGATACAGGCGGAGCGTACCTGGTGGAGGCCCTGGAAGCGGCCGGGCACAAGCTCGTTCAGCGCGCTTGGGTAAGCGACGACGCGGAGCAAATCCTGGCGCAGGCGCGCGTGAGTGTTCAGCATCCCGAGGTACAGGTGGTGCTCTTTACGGGGGGTACCGGGCTGGCCGCGCGCGACGTAACCGCCGATGTGCTGGGTGGCTTTATGGACTCGAGCATCCCCGGTTTTGGTGAATTGTTTCGCCAGCTCTCCTACCAGGAGATCGGTCCGGCCACGATTCTCAGTCGGGCCTGCGCTGGGGTCAGCGCGCGCAAGCTGGTGTGCGCTCTCCCGGGATCGCCCAAAGCCCTACGCTTGGCCATGGAGAAAATCCTGTTGCCCGAATGCGGGCACATCGTCGCCCAACTGCAGGGCTAAGCAGGCGACTAGAGCGGACTGTCTTCTGTGCTGCTGGAGAGGGTGGCCAAGGGCCACGTTGATGGAGTACTTGCGCTTCTCCTCGGATTGGAAGGGCTTC
>JBLFXY010000109.1:0-12556 GCA_047611645.1 Glaciecola sp. | reverse complement strand
TGACCGGTGTGATCGATTGGGGGGATGCGCACCTGGGGGATCCCGCATTGGACCTGTCGGTTCTCTTTGGGTTTTTGCCTGCGCAAGCCCGACCCGGATTTCTTCAGGCCTATGGCGAAATCGACATGGAGACCCTGCGCCGTGCCCGCTTCCGGGCCATGGTTGTAGGCGCCGCTCTGGTGCAGTACGGGGAAAGCATTGGAGATCTCCCCATCGCCCGGGCTGGCCGTTTCGCGCTGAGCCACTCGGTCGAGGGGTGATTGGTTTCGCTTGGGTCGCTTGCTAGGGATTTCGCATGAATTCCGGCCAACCCAGGTGCGATGGCTGCTTCAGTAACAGATTTTTTGCCGAATCCTTGTCGGATGAGGGCAGCGACCGGGAGGGCAATACCTCGTTTCAAGCCGTCAGGAGCGGACGCGCGAGTGGATTTTTCTTCGCTTCGGTTTCCGATACCGGGAATCGTAAAGTGTTGGAGGAAACTACCGTATTCCTAGGCTATTGGGCGATTAGGGGCGGTTTTGGGGGACGGTGTCACGGGACTGTCAGGGATGGGTAAGGGCTATCGAGGTGAATAGTTGTGCGAAGGGGCTTCGCCTTTGTATCCAAGAACGTGCTCAAGCGCTGTCTAGCCCTTCCGGGGACAGCAAACGAGCTCAAAGGACCCCACAGTGAGTACGTTTCAACCCCGCGACCCCTCAAGATCCATCTCGAGCCCTAGGCGGCGCATGGGGAATGCCAACCCCGTGGACGGGGTCCGCAAGAAGTTCACGCTCACTCACCCCGAACTTTGGCAAGCGTATCGCGCTGACCCGTGCGAGGAGAATCGCAACAGCTTGGTGGTTGAATACCACGCCTTTGCCCGTGAGATTGTTCGTCGCTTTTCCGGACGCTTGCCGCGCTCCGTGGATCGCGGAGATTTGGAGACCGCCGGTAGCGTAGGACTGATCTCGGCTGTGACCGGTTACGACCCTGAGCGCGGTGTGCGCTTTGAGTCCTACTGCGAGTTGCGCGTGAAGGGCGCCCTGCTCGATGAGCTTCGAACCCAGGATTGGTTGCCGCGCCCCTGGCGTCAGCGCATGGAATTGCGCAAGCGCACGACCGAAGCTCTGCGTGGCGAGCTGAGTCGGGATCCCGAGGACAGGGAAGTGGCGCATGCCATGGGTCTCGAAGAAGAAGAATTCCAACGTTTGTTCGGTATGGGAGTCCCCATGCCGCCCACCGGATCCATGGCCATGGACGATGGGGGGGATGAGATGATCCCCGTGCTCGAAGCGGTGCCCGACACCCATTGTGAGGTGCCCGGCGACAAACTTTCGCGGGAAGACCTGCTGGCTCTGGTTGCACAGAAGTTGACCGACCAGGAATACCGCATCGTATATCTCAAGTACTGGGAGGATCTCACCATGCGCGAAATCGGTGAGCTCACATCACTCTCTGAATCCCGGGTGTGCAAAATTCACACGCGTTTGATTCATCGCTTGCGCGATCGCTTCCAAGAGATCGAAGCCTCCTAGCGGGCAGCAGACGATCTTCGGTCCGCAGCGGACCCTTTGGATTGGAAGTGTTAAAAAGAAGGACCCGCGACAGACGAATCTGACGCGGGCCCATGACCCCGGCTGGAGCAACAAGCTCCGTCGATATCGTTTTGGCCTAGACCGAAACGCATCCCCTTTCGACGTGTCGAAGCACAAGGCTTCGTTGCCGGGGTGCGCGTCCCACAGATGTTCCCCAACATCTGGACAGCGCGTAGTGGGAGGCCTGCGTATGTGCCACGGACCCGTCCCCACAGGTCGTGCGGCCGCTGGCCTCAAGGCGCGCAAAGGGGTTCCCCAACCCCAAACTGCGCACCACAACCCCCAACCGAATCGGCTGGCAGTATTCTTTGCTATTGGCTCCCAGGAAGTTCATCCGAGTCGTGCCAGGAGCAGCGAGAGGCTCCTTGGGTTCCGCTTTGGAGCGGGGCATTGACAGGCTGGTGACTTTCATGGGTGTGTGTTTGTTTGTGAACTCGTGCTGCCAGGGGTGAAGGGTGGGTCCGGCCGAAGCCGAACCCAGTCGTCAGTGCAGAAGTATGATCCCCCTAGACTGAACGCCTCTGTCCGAGGCAGAACCGAAGTTCTGTCTCGCTCCTCGGATGAGACGTTCAAAAGGGTCCGATAACATTCGGCAGCTCGGCTACCCGCTTGGGGCCCGTGGCTTTGCGTCCCGGCTTTGCAGCCGGTTTGCCTTTGTCCGTCATCGTTGGAGCACAAGACAATACCCCACTCACAGCGATCGGCCAGTTTAGGAAGTCGCATTTGGGGTGGAAAAGACTTCCCCATCTTGTAAGCGCTTATGAATTACCGGCTTGCGGCGCTATGCGGCGCTTGGGAAGCTACGGTACCCTTGAACGGGCTGCTCCAGTTCGAGGCTTGAGCGACCCAATGTGACTCTCCGACCCCCTTCAGGGTTTTGAATACATCCATGAAAGCACTCCTGTTTGGCTTATTTGCGCTGCTCGCCCCCGTTTCCATCGCCCCTGTTTGCGGACAAGCGAATGAAACGAACCCGGCTAGCGCTTCAAAGGCTCCCCGATTGATCGTGATCCTGGCCGTGGATCAACTCATCCCCGAACAGATGGACCGCTTAAAGGACAGCTTTAAGGGAGGCCTCGCTCGGATCCGTAACCAAGGGGCCCGATTCGATGGCGCGGCCATGCCTTATTCCAGCTCGGAGACCGGCCCTGGCCATGCCACGATCGCCACCGGATGTCTGCCCAAGACCCATGGCATCATTGGCAATGGGATGCGCAGCCGCCGGTTGGGTCACACTATATATTGCGTCGCCGATCCCGCTGCCAGCACGGTGACCAGCTTCGGTCAGGATGAACCGGGCAGTTATTCGGCTAAGAACATTCTGAAGCCCTGTCTGGGTGACTACCTCAAAGAGGCCAACCCGGAAAGCAAGGTGTTTGCGGTCAGTGTGAAGGATCGGGCCGCCGTGAGCATGGCCGGGCATCGGGGCGATGGCTCATTTTGGTGGGATAGCAAGCGAGGCGGCTTCATTTCGAGCACGGCGTTCAGCCAGGAACTGCCCGCCTACGTTAACGAGTACAACAAGGGGTGGGCCGAGGTCTTTTCCGGGCTCGTTTGGAAGCCTGTTTTTTCCCTCGAGAACCTGCCCAAGGAGACCGAGAAGGACGACCGCGAGGGGGAATCCGGTTTCGGAGGCCAAGGGAGAGTCTTTCCCTATACCTTCGCGGGTACGGTGGGTGAAGCTCCCACGGGCAGTGCCCTTACGGAGTTGGCTGGTCAGGTTGGGGCCTCTCCGATGGGCGATCGGGTCACCCTGGAATTGGCCGCGAAAATTGTCATCAACGAGGGCTTGGGTCTGGACGACGTGCCCGACTTCTTGGGCGTGAGCCTTTCAGCACCCGACAAAGTGGGGCACTCCTTCGGTCCCTATAGCATGGAGGTCACCGACACTTTGCTGCGCATGGATCTTGAATTGGAGATCTTATTTGCCTTGCTGGATGAGCGCGTGGGCAAGGACCGCTGGGTTCTAGCCATGACCGCGGACCATGGGGTTTTGCCCCTGCCCGAGGGCGAGCACGCGCTGGTAAAGGGAGCGGGCCAACAGCGCATCGGAAAGGAGGGCCTGACCCAGGCGCGCAAGGATTTGGACGCGGCTCTGGTGGATGCCTTCGGTGCAGATTCGAAGGGGCGCGGCCTCAAGTTGCACTTCGGTCGTGGGGATATATACCTCGACCAAAAGGACCTGGCCAAGCGCACCATCGATCCGGCCCAGGCTCGTTTCGTGGCCGCCGCCAGCCTGGAGAGCGCGGATTGGATTCAAAAGGCGTACACCTTAGAAGAGCTGTCTTCGACCGAAACGACTTCGGATCCCTACTTGATCTACTACCGCAACGCCTATTCAGCGGAGTACTCGCCCGATGTGGCCGTTTTACCCAAGCGCGGAACCCTGGTGGGTTGGAAGCAAGGAACGACCCATGGTTCGGCATATGCGTACGATCGCAGTTTGCCCCTGTACTTCATGGGCCCTGGATTTGAGCGCGGCAATCACGACGGATCTCCCGGAAGCCATGACATTTTGCCGACCCTGCTGAGTTTGGTTGGGCTCGTGCCCAAGGGTTTGGATGGTCAGGTTTTGCACGCGGTGTTCGCCGAGAAGAAGTAGGCGCCCAGGCGGCTTATTCAAAAGCCCGGGGCTTTGCATGATGCAAAGCCCCGGGCTTTATTCTTGAGCGTGGCGGCGCAGCGCTAAGCCTGAATGGCGGCGTGCACGGCCAGCACACCATCGAGTACCCTTTCAAATTCGTCGAGCGGAACCATGTTGGGTCCGTCCGAGGGCGAGGTGTCCGGGGTCGGGTGCACCTCAAAGAACAAGCCCGAGACATTTCCCGTGGCCACGGCAGCGCGCGCCAAGGAAGGCACCAACGTGCGATCTCCTCCCGTGCTCGTGCCCTTCGATCCTGGTTGCTGCACCGAATGCGTCGCGTCGAAGATCACCGGCGCCCCGCTGGCCGCCAGATCCTTGAGCCCGGCCATGTCGACCACCAAGCGCCCATAACCAAAGGACGTGCCGCGTTCGGTGACCAACACGCGCGGGTTGCCGGTTTCCGTCACCTTGCGTACGGCGTTTTCCATATCCCAGGGCGCAAGGAACTGGCCCTTCTTAATGTTGACCACTGCGCCGGTGTTGGCAGCGGCCACCAATAGGTCGGTTTGGCGGCAGAGGAAGGCGGGGATTTGCAGAATGTCGACCACCTCTGCGACCGGAGCGCATTGATCGGGGCCGTGCACGTCGGTGACCACGGGCACGCCGAGCTCTTTTTTGATGTCGCCCAGCCAGGAGAGGCCTTTTTCCATTCCGATGCCGCGCCCGCCCTCCAAGCTGGAGCGGTTGGCTTTGTCGAAGCTGGCCTTGAAGATGAAGGTCAGGTCGCGGGCAGCGAAGATCTCCTTGAGACGCCCAGCGATCTCGAATGCCAATTCACGGGTCTCCAATACGCACGGGCCGCACAGGAAGAAAAGTTTGTCGGAGCCCAGCGAGTGATCGCCGAGCTGTACGGGCCGGGGTCGTTCCATGGGGGGGATTCTGCCCCAATGGGCTCCGGCTGTCATCAACGAGCATGCAGGGTGTCCATGATTATCCTTCAAGCCGGGGGGAATGCGACTCCAGCCTTGTCCACATTCTCTCGAACCCGTTCGCGTGGGGCGGTTCCGACCCTTATCCTGGGACCCATGCATAGCACCCTCATCCTAGGAGCGACCGGGTTCCTCGGGCCCCACCTCGTCGCCGCAGCTTTCCAGGAATCCCAAGCGGAGGCCACCATGGCGGATCCATTCGGCCCCCCCGTAATGGCCGTCGGGCGTCAGGTGGAGGAGGCCCCACGCTATACCAACCCGCGCGATGGAGCCGAGTGGATCGCACAGGACCTGGAGCCCGCGGGTGCGGTACAGGCCTTGCTCGAGGAATTGAAACCCAGTCACGTGATTTTGGCCGCGGCCATGTCACGCGCCGCGGATTGTGAAAAAGACCCGGAGGCCGCCCATCGAATCAATGTGGAAGTGCCCGGCGAAGTTGCGACTTGGTGCGCCGCAGCGGGCGCTCGTTTGGTGTTCCTTTCCACGGATCAGGTCTTCGGGGGGCAGGCAGCTCCCAAGAAAGGCTATGCCGAGGACGCAGAGCCCTCGCCGGTCCAGGTTTACGGTCGCACAAAATGGGAGGGGGAGCAGCGGGTTTTGAAAGCCCACCCGAATGCCTTGGTCGTGCGCTTGCCCTTGCTCTACGGGGATTCCGGGGGGCGCGGCCTGGGTGCATCGGACTCGCTGCTGCAAGCAGTGGATGAAGGCGAAGTGCCCATTCTCTTCGAGGACGAATTCCGCACTCCGCTGGAAGTGACCAATGCGGCCCAGGTCTTGGTGGAATGCTTGAACAGTGATCTCACGGGCATCCTGCATGTGGCCAGCAAGCAGCGCGTGGACCGCTACGCCCTGGGGCTGGCGATTCTGGATGCCATGGGGCTGTCCAAGGAACAATGCTCGGAGTTGATTCAAGCGGGTCTGCAAGCGGACCTGGAGAGCGGAGCCCCGCGTGCCGGTGACGTTTCCCTGGACGCTTCCCGGGCCAGCAAGTGCCTCGAAACAGCATTGATGGGCATCCGCCGGGGGCTCGAAACCTCAATGGGTATCTGACACAAGAACCCCAACCTGCTACCTTCTCCGGCTCCCTGACCCCGCTACCGATCCTTATATATGGACCTCTCCACACGCTACACCCCCAAGGAAATCGAAGAGACCACCTACGCCCGTTGGGAGGCCTCCGGCGCTTTTCAGCCGCGTGAGCCCTACGAAGGCTCCCCCGGTACCTTCAGCGTGATGATACCGCCGCCCAACGTCACCGGCGTTTTGCACATGGGTCACGCCTTGAACGGCACGGTCCAGGACATAGTGGTGCGTCACAGACGCAAGCTCGGCTACGAGACCCTGTGGGTTCCCGGCACGGACCACGCGGGCATCGCCACCCAAGCCGTGGTGGAGAAGAAGGTCTACGCTGAGGAAAAGACCACACGCAAAGAGATGGGTCGCGAAGCCTTCCTCGATCGCATCTGGGATTGGAAAGAAGAGCACGGCAATCAAATCCTTAAGCAGTTCCGTAGCCTCGGCTGCTCCGCCGATTGGACGCGCACCGCGTTCACCATGGACGAGAGCATATCCCACGCCGTGCGCGTGGCGTTCGTCGATCTGTGGAAGCGCGAGTTGATCTATCGCGGATCGCGTCTGGTCAACTGGGACTGCGTTCTGCAAACCGCCATCTCCGACGACGAGATCGAATACCAGAAGCGCAAGGGCAAACTGTGGTACATGCGTTACCCGCTGATGGCCAAGCCCGGTGAATTCATCGTGGTGGCGACCACGCGTCCCGAGACTATGCTGGGGGATACCGGCGTGGCCGTGCACCCCGATGACGAACGCTATAAGGACCTGGTCGGAACCAAAGCCAAGCTGCCTTTCCTCGACCGCGAAATCATCATCGTGGCCGACGAGTCCGTGGACGCGGAGTACGGCACCGGCGCGGTAAAGATCACGCCGGGTCACGACCCCGCCGACTACGAGCGTGGTCAGCGCCACAATTTGGGGATCATCAACATCCTTGAAAAGGATGGCAAGCTCAACAAGGAAGGCGGCCCCTTCGCAGGCCTATCCCGCGAAGACGCCCGCAAGAAAATCGTTGCCGAGCTCGACGAGATGGGCCTGCTTGAAAAGGTCGAAGACATCGAGCACAACGTTTCGATCTCCGATCGCTCCAAGTCGCCGGTCGAACCGATCGTCAGCGAGCAGTGGTTCGTCAAGATGAAGCCCCTGGCGAAACCCGCCATCAACGCCCTCAAGGAAGGCACCCTCAAGTTCCGCCCGGAACGCTGGGGCAAGGTCTACCTGCACTGGCTCGAAAACGTGCACGACTGGTGCATCAGCCGCCAGCTTTGGTGGGGCCACCAATTGCCCGTTTGGTACGACGAGGACGAAACCCCCGTGGCTTCGATCGAAGACCTGAACATCGGCGATGCGCACCCGACCACCGGCAAGCCCATCGTGCGCCGGGATGAGGACGTACTCGACACCTGGGCTTCGTCTTGGCTCTGGCCGCTGGCCACCCTCGGCTGGCCCGACAAGACGTCCACGGACCTGCAGCGGTTCTATCCGACGCAATTCCTGTCCACCGCTCAGGAGATCATTTACCTGTGGGTAGCGCGCATGGTCATGGCGGGCTACGCCTTCATGGACGAGCTGCCCGCGGAGCAGCGCAACCCTTTCGCGACCTGCTACATCCACGCCACCGTGCTCGATGCCAAGGGCAAGCGCATGTCCAAGTCAGCCGGCAATGGCATCGATCCCCTGGATTTGATCGAGCAGTTCGGCGCCGACGCGGTGCGCTACTCCTTGATCCTGCTGACGAAAGAAGGCCAGGACGTAAAGCTCTCCCCGGATCGTTTCGAGCAGGGCAGCCGTTTCTGCAACAAGATCTGGAACGCGGCACGCTTTGTAATGATGAACATGGGCAGCGGAGCTCGTACCGACGAGTCCGACTTCCTCGAGGACCGCTGGATTCGTTCACGCCTGCTCGCTGTGACCGAAGAGGTCTCCGAGCAACTGAACGAGTATCGCTTCAACGAAGCCGCCAACGTGCTGTACCGTTTCGTCTGGAACGACTTCTGCGACTGGTACGTGGAACTCGCCAAGAAACGCCTGACCGGCGACGACGAAGCCAGCGCTGCCAGCGCCCGAGGAACCCTGGCGCGCTTGCTCAAGGATATCCTTGGCCTGCTGCACCCGTTCACGCCCTACATCACCGAAACTCTTTGGGCTCAGCTGCACGAGGTCATCGAAGAAACCCCCGAGTCCGATCTGATCTCCGCCGCGTGGCCGGCGGGTGAAGGACTGGCTCGCGACGCAACCGTCGAGTCCGAGATGGCCCTGCTGCAGGCCCTCGTCACCAGCGTTCGCCGTGTGCGCGCTCTGACCATGATCGGCGAGCGCAAGCCCCTGACGGTCCTGGTCAATGCCCCGCGCGACGAGGAACGCGCCGTTCTCGAACGGCATGCTGAAAGTGCGAAGGCTCTCGGCTACATGGAAACCTTGATCATCCAACCTGACGCGACGCGTCCCAAGGGTAGTGCGGTTTCTGTAGCCGCGGGTTTCGAGACGTTTGTCACTCTTGGTGAGGATGTCGACTTGGAAGGCTTGAAGGAGGTCCTGCAGAATCGCTTGGCTAAGACTGAGAAGGGTATTGGGCAGGTCAAAGGTAAGCTTGGTAACAAGAATTTCCTCGACCGGGCTGATCCTGAGGTTGTGGCTACTGAACGATCACGAATGGTGGAGTTGGAGCATGATTTGATGCTGTTGCAGCGCAATCTGGATGGCTTTTAGTTAGGGGTTGGTTTTGGTGGTCAAGGCTCCTCTGGTGTTCGCGCACGGAGGGGCCTTTTTTTTGGGGGGGATGTTCGGGTGGGGGAATGCAGAGTGTCGGTTCACGCGAAGAAGCGAAGGACGCGAAGCTCCCAAGCTACGTCTGAGGCCGATTGCGGCGGGGAAGAGAGTGAAGGGGTTTAGGAAGGAAAGAAGGGGATTCGTGGTTCTTGGCTGCGCCAAAAACCACGAGGACCAAGTGCCCCCAATGCCCCAATGCCTCAATGCCTCAAATGGGCAAATGGGCAAATGGGCAATGTTCCCCTCGAGGTTTCTGGCCGAAGGCCAGAACCGAGCCGACTTCCAAACTGAATAGTAACTGTCCCGCAGCAACAGCATCACAGTCCGAATGCCAACACTCTCCTAACCCTGACCCCCTTCGCGTTCTTCGCTTCTTCGCGTGAACCAACCCGTAAATCTCACAACCCCCGTACAAATTCCCGCCCCCGCCATCCCCAGTAAACCGTCCACACCAACCCACAACCCAAATCAACTAAACCCCACCCCCAAAAAACCAAATGCAGCATCCTCAACCAAAGCCACCTAAAAGCCGACTTTTGCAAAGCTGAACCACCCCGCACACCAATCTCAAGTCCCCTCAAGAAACAGCCCAAAAAAAGAGCACCCCAGAACCTCCACCCCCCCCGCTTTGGCTGGAGTTTGACAACAAACCAGCACGATAAAAATGCCATGTGCGGACTACTTGGAATCATAGCCCAACGCGGGCGCCGTCCTTCAGTGGACAAAGCAACAGCCCTATCAATGCGTGACGTCATGCAGAAACGCGGCCCCGATGGCCAGGGGTTCTGGGCTCACGAAAACGCGATGCTAGGCCACCGCCGCCTAGCCATTCGCGACATAAGCGCAGCCGGGGCCCAGCCCATGGCGACACCCGACGGCCGCTACCAAATCATCTACAACGGCGAGCTATACAACGATGCCGAGTTACGCACCGAATTACTCAGTATCGGTGCCGCTCCGAGCGGCTTCAAAAGCAGCTGCGATACAGAGACAATTCTCTGGGCCTTTGCCACTTGGGGCCAAGAGACCTGGACACGATTGCGCGGAATGTTCTCGATCGGTGTCTACGACACGGTCACCCATCGCTTGAGCCTGGCTCGCGATCCCCTGGGAATCAAACCGCTCTACTATCACCTAGGCGTGGGTGAGGTCGTGTTCGCCAGCGAGATCAACGCGATTCTGGAACATCCGAATGTGACTCCGGAGCCCGATATGGCCATGGCCAGTGCCTATCTGTCCACGGTCCGTTCGGTGCTGGGCCACCGCACCATGTTTGAAAATGTGCATGCCCTCAGGCCTGGCGAGGCCATGGTCTTTGAAGCGAGTACCGGAGACCTAAACTTGTACCGATTCCACATGGGAACCCCGGCCCAGGCTCAAATGGATCCAGACCTGCTGGAGCACACACGCCAAATGGTTGCGGATTCCACAGCGCGTCACCTGCACGCGGATGTGAAGGTCGATGCATTCTTGAGTGGAGGTTTGGATAGCACGGTGTTGTGCCGCGAGGCTTCCTTGCGGAAGAATGATTTGCAAACTTGGTGCTCCGGGTTGGAGCGCGGCGATGGGGGCAGCGATGACGCCAGCCATGCGCGTGAAGCGGCAGATTATCTGGGACTCTCGCACAGCGAAAACAAAGTCGGACGCGAGCGCTTTTCCGGGCAATGGCAGAGCATGGTGCACGAGTTAGGTATTCCCCTGAGCACACCCAATGAAATCGCAATCCGCGATCTCTCCATGGCCGTGCGCGACAGCGGAGCGAAAGTGATTCTCAGCGGTGAAGGCGCCGACGAGATCTTTGGCGGCTATGAGATGACCTTGCAGGCCGCCTGGGACTTCGAGCAGAACCCTACGGAAAATCGCTCTGGAGGAATCTACCAATTGGAGTCTAGCGCCTGGGTGGCACCCCATCTGAAAGAGCGTCTTATCACCAGCCGGAGTTGGCAGGCTGCGGGCAAGGATGAGTGGATGTTGCAGCATTACGAAGACACGTTTGAGAACTGCGCCAAGGAGGCCGGCTCCGATGCGACCCCGCTCGATATACACCTGCGCTTCCTGCGCCACCAGAATCTTCCGGGGCTTCTCCAGCGACTGGACACCTCGACCATGCTGGCTTCCGTGGAAGGTCGCACGCCCTTTGCCGATGTGGAATTGACGCGCTTCGCTGAGGGGCTACCCATGGCCAGTAAATTCGCACCTAGCGCCAACAATGGTTCCTCGAGCCTGGCAGTAGCGGTCACGGGTAAGTTGGCGCTGCGTCGGGCGTACAAGGGGTTGATCCCGGCGTCGATCGAGACGCGTGCCAAGCACTCCTTCCCCCTGCCCTTCGAGTCCTGGATGGCGGACAGTGCGGAGACCCTGATGCGCAGCACGTTCGCCCGTGAGTTCTTCGCGGCGGATCTGCGCACCGCTGTGGCCCGGGATCCCGAGACAAACTGGCGCTTCGCCTGGCCCATGATCAACCTTAGCCTTTGGGGCGAGCGTTGGTGGGGATAGGGCCCGGGAGTGGCTCACTTCCGCTCAATCGTAGTTAGAAGATTCGATCGGGAGGCGTGCTCGAGAGGGAATATGCCGGATGCATTTTTGGGCGCTGAGGTCAGCGCGGCCGACGGCTGAAGGCACGCAATTCCAGGCGCCCTGCTCCCGCTCGTAGATCGATCACTCCCCAGTGGGGGCTGTGCCCGATCCAGAGGTCCTTAAATATGAGAAACCAATCTTGGATGGGGTTCTCCAACGCAGTGCCTTCGAAGCCCGTGCTGGATAGGCCGATCTCCAGAATGAAATCCATGACCTCGCTATGGGGTTCGTCCTTGCTGGCTTGCATGAGCGACCCGCCAAGGGGTTGATCCAAGCTCTTGAGAATGGGCGCCGCCGCGAAAGAATCGCTGGCTTGGTGTTTGAGTTCTAATTCCATGCACTTGCTGAGGGCGCTCTCGTTCTTGGCCAGAATCAGATTGTGCGGACCGATGCCAATAGCGTATTCCGACCAAAGGAACGAGAGACTCCATTGTCCATAGGGAGCCTTTGTGGGGCTGATGGGGGAGAGCCCGATAGCGGGTGCGAGGGCTTGCATCGAACGCTGCAGTCCCTTTGGATCTTTGACTTGCAGCGTGAATACCAAATCCTCCTTCGATACGGGTTCCTCGCCTTCTTTCGCCTGGGTCCAGGTGACCATTTCGAAGTAATGCATCTCGGGTCCAATGAGCGCAATGAAGTCTTCGCGAAAGCGGACACCCAGATCTTCTTCGAACTCTCGCATGTCCTCTTGAGTTTCTTTTGTCTCCATTGCGAACAGGGTCTGGCTGTTCTTGATCATGAAGTCGAACAATCCTTCCAGGTCCATGGACATGGCGAGTGCCCCTGTGGCCTTGCCGGGAACGTGATACAGGCCTGGCCAGGAAAGGGGGCGCAGCAGCCGCAGGAATTCACCGATCAAGCGGTCTTCGGGGTAGGGCAATACACCGCGCAGGTCCCAGTGGCCCGCACTGTTCACGCCTCCCGAAATGTGTGCCCAAGTCATCGCGGCGGCGGTGGCTTCGAGTTCCGGCCGCATGGAGGCAAAATCA
>JBLFXY010000108.1:0-12582 GCA_047611645.1 Glaciecola sp. | reverse complement strand
ACTGGGCGCAAGCTCAAAGAAGCCTGCACGGCCGCCGGACTGAAACTCAAGGTCATCAGCCGTGAAGAACCGGTGGAACTGCGTATCCCGCCCCTGGCCGTGCGTTTGAATTTCGATCACGGGCAAGCCGAATTTCTTTTCGCCAAGGAGCCCCTGGGCAGCTGCCCCGTGACGCCCGAGGACATCATTCATAACCACGCACGCATTGTGCGCGGTCTGGAAGGGGCCTTCGAGCCCGCCGAATTCTTTGAACGCTGCTACGAGGCCTATCGCATGGGGCTGGTGGTCACCGGGGGCAAGCGCGGGGAGCGGCTCGAGCTGAACGAGTTCCTGGGGCACCTGGCCGCGCGCTTACAGCCGAAGAAGTTCCTAGTGAATCCAGTCTCTGGCAATTATCGAGGGTATTCGCGCGGACAATTCGCTTACGATGTACACCGCTTGCGGGCCGCTCGAGGTCTTCAGCAGAATGGGCGCCGCTTGAACTTCGGCGTGGCCACAGGCACCGCCGCCAGCAAAAAATCTCGCGTGATCTATATGGAAGACGAATACGGACAAGGCGAGTACAAACTGAACATCTTCTTTACGGAGGCCCAATAGTGGACGGAATCGAATCAAAGTCCACGGCATTGACCGATTGGACCCCGCGCCAAGTGCGCAGCATTGTGGAGCGCATGGGTGAGACAGGGCAGCCGCCGGAACGCGGAGCCTTGCTCGTCAATGTGGGCACCGACGATGTGCTGGAAGTCCTGCGCCAGGAGTATCTGATCCCCATCCGTGAGGATGGTCGGAACTCTTCGTTCAAGCTTGTTCAAGCCACTTTTGGTGGTGGTAAGACCCACTTCCTCCATTGCCTACGTGAAATTTCCTGGGCTGAGGGCTTCATCGTGTCCCTGGTCGGAATTTCGCCCAAGGAATGCCCGTTCGACGACACCTTGCTCGTGTATCAGGCGGTCGCCAAGAACCTTGAGTTGCCCCCCCTTGAAACGGGCAAGCCGCCCACGCGCGGCGTCGAAATGGTGCTCATCCGTTTGCTTCAAGCGAAAATAGCGGAGAGCGGTGAAGATGCCGTTCGCCAATGGCTGCGCATGGAGTTCAAGCGCTCCCAAATCGAAAGTCACGCGTTGCGTCGCGCGGTGTGGTTGTTCTTGGAAGCTGTGCTCGATGGGGACGATGAAAAAGAGGAACTGCTGACAGCTTACCTGCGCGGTGACCACGTCTCCGCGGCCGAGCGCGGCGAGTTGCGCTTGCGCGAAGAATTGGACAGCAAGAGCGCCTTCCGTTTCTTGCGCAGTCTGATCCAAGTCATGCGCGAATTGGGCGTGCCCGGCATGGTCCTGCTCTTCGACGAGATGGATCGTGTCATGAGCCTTTCGGTCAAGCGCCGCAAGGCGATCGGTGATAACCTGCGCCAGATGATCGACCACTGCGGTCAAGCGACATTGCCCGCCCTGCTGTGGGTCTATGCGGTGCCCCCGGAATTCATGACCACGGTCGTGCCCGAGTACCCCGCACTCGAACAGCGCCTGCGCGGCGCCGGTCGTTTTTCCTTGGCCAGTCCCTTGGAGCCGGTCATCGACCTTGAGTCCATGCCCATGGAGCCCGAGCAACTTTTCGAGCGCATCGGTTGGAAGCTCTTGGAGCTCTTCAAGAAGGGGCGAACGGAAGAGCTGGACATGGACATGCAAAAGACCAACGTGAGTACGCTCGCGGATCACATGGGCCGCAACGCCCTGGAATCCGGTTCGCGACGTATTTTCGTCAAGCGTTTGGTGCACATGCTGCACGAGCAAATCCACGATCAGAAGTTGTTGAGTTCCTCCGACTTGGAGAACTTCGAAGGCTTCGAAGACGATATGGACGGCGAAGAGGACATCTTTTAGTGATGGACCCCGTTCGTAACGGCACCCGCATTTTTCCGCGGCCCACGGCGGTGGACCAGTGAGCATGCTACGAGGTGTTCGCCCCGGCGACCGCGTGATGCACAAGGTGCGCGGCGAGGGTTTGGTTTTGGGCTTGTCGCCCGGATCCAAAGCGAAAGTGCGTCTAGACGGGGATCCGGGGTTGCCTTGGACCTTGTCCCTGGGTGAGTTGAGAGTCATCGAACCGCCGCCCGTGCCCAAACCGGAAGCCGTTAAGCCTGTAGCGAAACGGCCCTCTGGACCCTCGCTAACCGCTTGGAGTTGGAAGGAGGTTCCCACCGTGGAACCGGCCGCTAACTCATTAGATCGCGCCGAATTACGGCAAACCATCGAGGCCATGCGTCTGGGCGTGGTACCTGCGGAGTACGCGCGCGACTACACGGTAGGGCGCGAGGAAGCGCTTCAGGATGTGGAAGATCTACTCTCGGTTAAGGGCGGACTGCGCGTCCTGTGGGGCGACTATGGCGCGGGTAAAACGCACATGCTCGATTTGGCCGAGCGCGTAGCTTTGGAGCAGGGTTATCTGACCAGTCGCGTGGTGCTGGATCCCCACGAGGTTCCGCCTAGCCACCCGCGCCGTTTGTACAGCGCCCTCGTCGAACGTCTTCGCTATCCGGATGACCAGGGCCATGGCCTTGAGCCGCTTCTGCACCGTCTCGCCGAAAGCAAAGAACATCGCTCGCCGCAAGGAGAAAGCTTCAGTCGTTTTCTTTCCCCTTTCTTGCATGCGGAGCAGCATGGCGATTCCGAGCTCACCGAGTGGATGCGCGATTACGTGGATGGCTGCAATATGGACAGCGCATGGGGTAACTCGAAGCTAATGCGCAGCGGTTGGGAAGGCCCCCGTGTGCTGACCCTTTCGGATTATCGCACCTACGGTCGCATGTACATGCACCTCTTGGGAACGATCGCAGCTTGGGCCGAAGATGCGGGCTACAAGGGACTGTTCTTGCTCTTCGACGAGGTCGAGTTCGTGGATTCCTTAACCCCGGCGGAACAGGGTTTCGCCATGGAGGTCCTCAAGCATTACGCGGCTGTGACCGTGCCCAAGGAAGAGCTGCGTTTCGATCCGGCAGGTTTGTACAAGGGCGGGCACAAGGTCCACCAGGAGTTGCGTTTGTTCTTCCGTTCGGATCAGCCGTTGACGGTCATGTTCGGATTGACGCCACTACCCGATATCAAAGAGTCCTTCGACAACATTCTGGAGCCCGGGTTGCACGACGTGCAGTTGCCGCCGCTCACCGAGGATGACATGGGGGCTTTGGCCGACGCGGTTCTGCGCATTTACATGCGTGCTTACCCCGACTCCACCTGGAGCATGGAAGACCTCACGGTCGTGCAGGAAGGGGTCGAAGGGGCCGCTGCCGACTTTGGTCATTCGCCGCGGGTTCTGGTGCGCAGTATCGTGGGGCAGTTGGATGCCTTGCGTTGGAAAGCTCGCGGCTGGGCTCCGCCCACGGGATACTAGTCGTGGGTTCGGTTCGCAAGGCTCTGCCGCGAAGCTACAGCGCATTCCTTGGACGCTTTGATCGTCCCACGGAGATTCAGGCGGAAGCGGTACCTATTGTGCTCGATGGGGGGGACGTATTGCTGTGCGCGCCGACGGCTTCGGGTAAGACCGAGGCTTACTGCGCCCCGGCGGTTGAGACCTTAATGCGCTTGCGAAAGGTGGGCGAAGAACCGATTCCTCGTCTCCTTTTGGTCAGCCCTACCCGCGCTCTGGCCAATGACTTGCACCGCCGACTGCAGGGCGCAATGGACACTTTGGGGGTCCAACTCGGCCGCTATACGGGTGAGCACAAGGAGCGCAAATCGGGCAAATTACCCGAGGCCATGATCGTAACCCCGGAGTCCTTGGACTCCTTGTTGGCCAGACGCAAGCACGTGCTGGCCGGAGTGCGTACCGTGGTTGTGGATGAGATTCACGTGTTGGATGGGACCTCACGTGGGGACCAGTTGAGGTTTCTCCTGCACCGGCTGGAGATGGCCGCGGAAGAACGCCCGCAACGAATAGGGGCGAGCGCCACCGTCGCAGATCCCGAAGCCTTGGCCCTGCGCTATCTCAAGGATCCCAAGGTTTGCGTCGCTTCCGGTGACCGCAAACTCAAGGCCAAATCATTCAAGGGCACCACGCCCACCGCCATGGGGCAGCACCTCAATGTGCTGGCCAAAGCGGGGTTGCGCAAAATCTTGATCTTCGCGCAGAGCCGCAAGGATGTAGATGAATTGTCGTTGGGACTCAAAGGCCGGTCTCTCTTCGCCGATCGCATTTTTGCGCACCACGGTTCTTTGTCCAAGGCCCACCGCGAGCGAACGGAACGCAACTATCATGACGCTCCCGCGGCCGTTGCCGTGGCGACCATGACCTTGGAGCTCGGAATCGATATCGGAAGTGTGGATTACGTGATCCTTTGTTCGCCGCCCGCCAATGTGGCTAGTCTCATGCAGCGCATCGGACGTGGTGGCCGTCGTCGGGATACGATTCGCTTTGGTTACGCATGGCGCGATGTGGGTGAGGAGTTTCGTATCAGGGTCATGGCTCGCGCCGGAGCCCAAGGCAAACTACTCCAAGATGGTTACGGATTGCGTACCAGCGTGGCGGTTCAGCAGGCGGCTAGCTTCGCGGGCTCCGAAGGCTATGTGACGGCTGGGATTTTGCATTCAATGGTTCCCGTGGAATTGCGCGAGTTATTCAGCGTCGAACAGTGCAAAGCGATTTTGGATTCCATGGTGCAAGGCGAATGGCTCGAGGTCCCGCGCTCCGGGCGTTACGTGCTGACCGAATCTCTCGAAGCGCGCTATGACTACGGCACCATGCACTCGAATTTGGACGGTGCTCGGGGAGTCGATGTGGTCGACCGCTTGACGGGTGACGTGGTTGGCAAGATGCGTGGCGGGGCGGGTTCCCAGGTGGCCATGGGTGGGGCAGGGCGTCGCGTGGTGCAGCACCAAGGCGATCGCATCCTGACCGACGCTTCCAAAGGCGGAGAGGGGGCCCAATACGAAACCAAGGGGTCACCGTTGACGAGCTTCGCTTTGGGGCGTGCTCTGGCAGAAGGCTTGGGAGCGGGGCCCGCGGAGATGTTGCAGGTCAATGAGGACGGGGCCGTCCGGCTGGTACATGGGCTTGGAACCCTGGGTAGTTTGTTCCTTTCGGCACTGATGGTGGGAGAGGGCTTTTCCTACGGAGCCGGTAAACCATCCCCGGTGACCTTGGCCTTGCCGAGTCCTATCGAGTACATCCCCTTGGCGACGCCCGAGCGCATGGAGCAATTCCTGCACAGCAACCAGGCGCAATTGGTGCGCTTGTGCGGCATGGGTCCCTATCACAACCTGCTGCCCGATGACTTGAAGCGCAGTTCTGTGGCTCAGGTGGCTCAATTGCAGGTCATCGCCGACTTCATCAATGCAGCCAGCGTGCGTGAGGCTGGTTTTTCGGATGATTTTCCGGCGGCCTTGAGCGACCTGTAAATCCGAGCCTCATCCGCCGGGTTGATTGGCCGGCCGCTTGGTTTCGGAGTCCTTTCCTGCACCACCTCTATCGCGCCATGGTCCTCAGCCGATTCGAATTGGGTACGCCCTTGGGCCCCGTGACGGTCCTGCAAAGCGACAAGGGGATTTGCCGGTTGGTGCTGGGAGATCGGGAGGCGGAATCGCTTCTGAAGAAGTGGCGCTTGAGGTTTGCTCCAGAGGAGCCCTGCGTGGAAGGCGAGCCGGATTCTGCGTTACGCGAAGCCCTGCGGTCCTATTTCTCCGGAGAGAAGCAGACCCCGACCGTGCGCCTCGATCTGCGGGGATCCGAGTTTCAAAAGAAGGTCTGGCAGGAGCTGCTACGTATTCCTTTCGGCCATGTAGTTTCCTATGGCCAGGTGGCAGCAGGAATTGGGTCGCCGGGGGCAAGCCAGGCGGTGGGAGCGGCCAACGGTGCCAACCCCGTTCCGATTTTAGTGCCGTGTCATCGCGTCGTTTCAAGCAAGGGGCTGGGGGGCTTCTCTGGCCCGATGGAATGGAAGTTAGGCCTCTTGCGTTTGGAAGGGGTTTGCTTGGACTTGGGATAGCGTGACGGCTGCATTCATTCGCACCGCTGAGGTTTGCAGATAATTCGTGCAATCCTGCTGCCTGGCGCAGGTCTCTCTTGTGTGAAAGCAATAATCGTGAGCTTGCTTGGAGGCTGGATCTTGGCCTGTACCGGGGCAGGCCATTCAGGAGGGTGCGTGCATCGCACAGGGGTCGATCTCCCGGCGGCTTGGGTCGCTTGTGACCGCAGCCGTAATCAGGTTCTCTGGTTGGATCGGGATCTGATCGTCCGTGAGCGCTGGCGCGTTAATTGCCCGGTCGCGATTGCGTGGAGTGAGGGCCAGCTCTGGGTGGCCAGCGCTGTGCAAGGCACACGGGAGGGGCCACACCGAATCTTCTGTCTGCAACCAAGTGGCCGATTGGTTGGTTCTTGGAATGTAGGCCCCGTACGGAGCATGGTTTCCCTGGCGAATGGCGGGGTCCTTCTATTGGGGGAAACAGATGTGGGGGGTGCGGTGCTTTGGAGGTGTGGTGGATGGGGGCGTTGGACGGGGCCATTGCCTGTACCGGGTGCCAGGCATTTACGTACGGCAGCCACAGGCATATGGGTACTAGGCGCTCCAGGGAGTGTGGAGTGGCTTGACAAAGATTGGAGTCGAAGCCTGGAGTCAATTGAGGTTCCAGATCGCTTGCAAACCATGAGTGGCTTTCACTTACAAGGCGACAAACTTTGGCTTCGAGGAGCCGCAAAATCCTCGTCGTGGATCCCTTTGGATGCAGCAGCTAGACGCTGGGGAAGCGCGCGTCGTCGCCCGTGGTTACCAGAATCACTGAGCTCGATTTGGCCTGATCATGCCCGCGAACGAAAACCTGCCTCATTGATGGCATGGCTGAACGCACGAACGGTACTTGAAGGTCCCAATGGCGGTTGGCTTGTACAGGGCAACGAATACATTTGGCACCTGGACGCACGCGGGAACCCGTTGGTGGGACAGGGTGGATTTGGTGTTCTAACCGGGGCTGTCGCAGTAGGGCACTAGCGGCATTTTGAAAAACAGCGTATGCCGGCGGACCCTCACGAATCGTCTCGTTGCGATGTCAGAACTTCACGAATGCAGCCACGGTGCAACGAACCGCTGCTTTTGCACTCTCGAACCAGCATGGCGCGCGCGGGTGAGGCCCTTGGGAGCCACCCTCCCGGTTGGAGGATGGCTAGGAGCGTGTCGGATATTGATGAATCCGCACCTTGCGATACCACATTTCGACCTGCGAGCCGGGCTCCCGACAGCGAATTCACCCCCGTGACCCCGTTGGATTTTGGAAATGTTCTATGCCTGACACGCTCCACAGGGCCGTATTTTCGCCCGGCAGCTTATCAGCGGCTTTCTTGCAGCTCGCTTTGTGCTTGGCGCTCGAGGGTTGAGAGGAAGGCCAATACGGAGTTGGACAAGTCGTTGCGGTCGTGGTCGACGCAGGTCTGGGCAAATTTGCCGAGAGACTTCTTTACCTTCGAGAACTCCCTGAGCACCGGCAAGTCCTTGCGTTTCTTTGCTTCGACGCGGACTTCGATGGCTTGGATTTTGTTCTGGAGGTCTTCAATGACCTCAGCGCTGGTGCGACGCTTGTAGTTTCTTTTTTCCATGGTGGGTAGCAGGTTTTTGAACGCCGTTCCGCCCCTCTTTTTTGGGCGAAATCTTACAGTAAGGTGCCTATTGACGGATTCAGTCTAGGGGGGGTCCCGAGGATTGAGCAATATGTTCAGTCAGTTCAGTCCCGGTGAATCCGTGATCTTGATAGATCTGATACAGGCCACTTTGAGAGCGGCCCGTAGGCCGACACCCTAGCTTCTATTGCTAGGATTGGTAAGTGTGATATTAGAAAATTTCGGTCCCATACACATTTAGAGATTCACAAACTCTAAGGGGACTCTTTGAACCTGGATCCGGTTCACTCCATTTTTGGCATCCGTTTTGCTTTGCTCTGGTGGCTTTTGCTCCATTCCCGGCTCGTCATCAAAGAGCATACGCACCGCGGGAGTATCCAAATCGTCCGATTACCCGTCGGAAACGGACCATTGAAAAGCGATCACGAAGAACCCGGACATGCATCATAGTTTCGTAGTTTTGGCGGTATTGATGAATGAAAGTCAAACGGAAAACCTTCTTGGCGTAATGGCCTGTGATCCAATTCCGGAACGACCACACCCACGGTGACAACGAACGCGGCTCGGTATTAACGAAAGAGCAGGATTTGACTATGGGGCCATAGGGCAGAAGCCCAAGACCTTGAGTTAGGTCCGGGCTCGGCTGGTTGAGCGGGAAGGCTGGGCGCGGGAGAGTTAGGGAGTGTGGACGCAAGCCTCCCAAGCCAGGTCGGGCTCGAGCGAGGCAACGTCGGTAGCACGCAAGGGATGGTGGTGCAGAGGCCGTGATAAACGGCGTTGGTGCATGACTCCGATCCGGCCAGTAGTTGCCGACGCCCAGAAACTCATCGTCCAATCGCGACAGATGCCGGCCTGCCGATCTACGTGCATTCGGTTGAGCGCGTTGCAAGCCAGCGCAGCCTCAGCTCGCAGGGACTCAGGATGCCGCGCACGGATTTGGTCCCCGATGATCGACTCTTACCTGAAGAACGCCAACGCTAGCGCCAATCTCCACTCAGCACGAACGCGCCCCATGCATGCGGCCGGCCGTCGCCGCCATGAGTGCGGCGGTTCTCGCGCAGCATCCACAGTTGTGCGTCTCGAAGTGCCTCGAGTTTGCCCATCTTGTTGCGCAGCAAGTTTTCGTAGAAGCGCACCATCAGCTTCTGCGTGGCATCGTCAGGCACCTTCCACAAACTCGTCACGACCGTCTTCGCGCCAGCGCGGAGTAGGGTTGTACGGAAGCCGCTCATGCCCTCGCCCGATTGCGAGCGGCCGAGTCCGGTTTCACACGCCGAGAGTGTTACGAGTTCGACGCCCGAGAGATCCATCCAGTCGACGTCGGCCGCTGTGAGGTAGCCATCGAGCCGGCCCTCTTCGCGCTCGGTGTTCGCGCCCGCTAAGACCAGCCCCGAGAGCACCTCGGGCATGTAGCCGGTGAGCTTGCGATCCGTTTCGAGCATGCCTCCGATTATGTGAGCTCCACCCTCCCCACGCAGACGTTCTGTCTCATCCTGCGCGGCCTGCCACATCGAAGGCAAGCCCTCGGGCTGGAAGTAGCCGTGGGTCGCAAGATGCACGATCGAGGCATTCGGCATCTCGGCGAGCACGCGTTCTTCGGTGGCTTGCGGTCCTGTCACCAGCGATCGTGATCCGTCCCGCACGAAGGCTGCGTGCATGTCGCGGATCGTCGTCACCTCGGAACGCGTCGCATCGAGCGATCCCCAGAACTGCCAACGTTCTGTCGGCGCATCGTTGTCGCCGCGCGTGTCGGCAACAGCTTGGAGATCGGGCTCGTCGCGGTTGTTGAAGTTCACGCCGCCCACGCAGAAGAGGGAGTCGTACTCGCTTGTGACATCTTCCTCGAAACCGCCGATAGCCTGCAAGTCGTGCAGCGCGACGAAAGAGTAGTCTTCGATGAGGTAGCGGCCGCTTTCGTCCGACAATACCTCGAAGGGGAGTGTCGCGGTGAAGCGGTCGTGCGAGATAATGACGAGGGAAGCGTCACCAAGATGCTCGACAAGGGGGGTCCACAGCGAAGCGCGCAGCGCGGCGTTGTGATCTTCGCTCTCGTCTCTGACCGCGATGCCTCGACTCGCGACGAGGCCGTCGAGGAAGCTCTTCGTCTGCGTTTCGATGCGCTCGGCGAGCCCGAGGTCCACCGAGACCACCTCCGATCCGGGTCGCACGATCCAGGCCACCAGGTGAGGTTCGATCCAGTGCCCCTTCTCCACGACCTCATCCTCCTCGTACCGTGCCGGCGCGTAGATGTGGTGCACGAAGAAGCTCAAGAGCGCAGCGTTCGCGGGCAGACGCTCACTCAGCGCTTCCGCGTCCAGTGCATCGAATTCCTCAGGTACTTGCACGCCAACTAAGCTCCGCAACTCCACCTCGAGCTCGACGACCTTCTTCTTCACCGCTACGATCCGCCTCTCCCTCGCACCGCTCGCCAACTCCGTGTCGTAGGCCAGCAGCGAGAGTTCCTCCTGTCGAGCACGCAACCGACCTGTCACATCCCGCGCGTCGCTCGACTCACGAGAGAGCTTACGCACCTGCCGTGCCGCACGCCCGACTTGTCCCTTCCAAGCAAGCACACTGGATGCGGATTCAGACTCCACCCGCTGAGACTCGTAGACCCTCGGTACAGAGACGAGCAGCTCCAGTTGCCAGCGTTTGCGTGAGAGGTACTTCCTGCTCTCGTCGCGCGTGCGAGCGGTAAGGATGCTCCGCAGGTGCTCGCCCATGCCGCCTTCTGCTCGCCGGATCAGCTCCCACGCTCGTGCGGGTTCGCGTAGATCCAGAAGCAGGGCAGCCAAGTTGTTCAGGCTGGATGCGGTATCGGGATGATCGGGTCCTAGCTGGACCTCACGGATCGCCAACGAGCGCTCATAGAGCGGCCGGGCTTCGGTGTACTTGCCCATCGCCTTGAGCAGCAGCGCCAGGTTGTTCAGGCTCGTAGCTGTATAGGGATGATCGGGACCCAGCTGGGCTTCATCGATTGCCAGTGCACGCTCATAGAGCGGCCGGGCTTCTGCGTACTCGCCCATCGTCTCGAGCAGGGCCGCCAGGTTGTTCAGGCTCGCCGCGGTATAAGAATGATCGGGACCTAGTTGGGCTTCATAAATTGCCAACGAGCGCTCATAGAGCGGCCGGGCTTCTGTGTAATCGCCCATAGTCTTTAGCAGTATCGCCAGGCTGCCCAGGACCTGCGCGGTTTCAAGATGATCGGGACCCAGCTGGGCTTCACGGATCGCCAATGAGCGCTCAAAGAGCGGCCGGGCTTCTGTGTACTCGCCCATCGCCTGGAGCAGGGACGCCAGGTTGGCCAGGCTCGTCGCGGTCCTGGGATGATCGGGACCCTGCTGGGCTTCACGGATCGCCAATGAGCGCTCAACGAGCGGCCGGGCTTCTGTGTACTCGCCCATCGCCTGGAGCAGGAGCGCTAGGTCGTTCAGGCTCACCGCGGTCCTGGGATGATCGGGACCCCGCTGAGCTTCCTCGATTGCCAGTGCGCGCTCATAGAGCGGCCGGGCTTCTGTGTACTTGCCCATGGCCTGGAGCAGGGACGCCAGGTTGCCCAGGCCCTGCGCAGTTTTAGGATGATCGGGACCCAGTTGGGCTTCACGGATCGCCAACGCGCGCTCGTAGAGCGGCCGGGCTTCTGTGTAATTGCCCATCGCCTTGAGCAGTAACGCCTGGTTGCCCAGGCCCGTCGCGGTATCGGGATGATCGGGACCCAGCTGGGCTTCATAAATTGCCACCGAGCGCTCATAGAGCGGCCGGGCTTCTGTGTACTCGCCCATCACCTGGAGCAGGCCCGCCAGGTTGTTCAGGCTCGTCGCGGTATCGGGATGATCGGGACCCAGCTGGGCTTCACGGATCGCCAACGAGCGCTCATAGAGCGGCCGGGCTTCTGTGTACTCGCCCATCGCCTTGAGCAGTAACGCCAGGTTGCCCAGGCCCAGCGCGGTCCGGGGATGATTGGGACCCAGCTGGGCTTCATAAATTGCCAACGAGCGCTCATAGAGCGGCCGGGCTTCTGTGTACTCACCCATCAAATAGAGCAGGGCCGCCAGGCTGCCCAGGCCCTGCCCGGTACTGGGATGATCGGGCCCTAGCTGGAACTCACGGATCGCCAACGAGCGCTCATAGAGCGGCTGGGCTTCTGTGTACTCGTCCATCAAATAGAGCAGGGCCGCCAGGTTATTCAGGCCCGTCGCGGTATCGAGATGATAGGGGCCCAGCTGGGCTTCATAAATTGCCAACGAGCGCTCAAGGAAAAGCCGGGCTTCTGTGTACTCGCCCATCGCCTGGAGCAGGGCCGCCAGGTTGTTCAGGCCCGTCGCGGTATCGCGATGATCGGGCCCCAGCTTCATCTCGACCTGCGCGAGCACTGCCCGTGACTCCGTTAGTTTTAGCTGTGCCTTCTCCCTCGGGGAAACGGTCGCGGGCGTGCCCGCTCGCAGGTCCAACCGTATGTCACCCCGCAATCCATGGAGCGCGCAGGCTGTGAGTTCGTACGTTTCACCTCGCTCTAAATCGATGACGAGGCGGGAGTGGACGGAGATCAGGCCATCGTCGTCTTCGGCGAGGAGGCTGCCCTCCACGTCGCGCAGGGTCAGGTAGGCGTCGAAGTCGTAAGAGCGCAGGTCGATGTGGTAGGGACCGGATTCGTCAACGACGATGCGGTAGACGATGCCGACCGTAGGGGCCTTCGTGTAACTCGCATCGAGGGTCGGTGTGTGGACCTCGGGCGCGGCATCGGTGATCTCAGCTTCGATCGTCTTACCGGGGACAAGCACCTGCGGGAGTTCGGGCTCCTGGAGGGCGGCGAGTGCGGGCGCGGAGGCTGCAAGCGCTAGGGTGAGAGCGAGTAAGAGAGGAAGGGCTAATTGCATTTTCTTACCCTATGCGGGACTGGGATTGCCAGGGTTTCGATCTCATCGCTGGTAGGCGTGCGAGCGTTTTCCTAGAGGGGTGGATAGGAATTTCAAAGGGGCCGTT
>JBLFXY010000107.1:0-12588 GCA_047611645.1 Glaciecola sp. | reverse complement strand
GTACTTGATACCGCCCCTATTGGCCCTTTTGCACGGGCTGTGGTTCCTGGGGACAGGGCCGGTGGACGACGATTACATTTGCTTCCGGTACGCCCAGAATTTGGTCGAAGGCCATGGGCTCGTGTTCAATGTGGGCGAGCGTTTTGAAGGCTTTAGCACCCCGCTTTGGGTCCTCATGCATGCGCTTTGGCAGTTTCTGGGAGGCTCCTCTCCCGACCTGTCCGTGGGCGTAGGCATCGCGAGTCTCGCGGCATGTTCTGGGATGTTGGCGCTGCACGCGCTTCGCAAAGACCGTTTGCCGCTCGCTGCGCTTGTCGTGGCGGCCGCGCCTGCGATGGCTTGGCACGCGGTGGCAGGTTTGGGCACTGTGCTGCTCTCCCTTTGCCTTTTGGGGGCTTATCTGGCCCAGCAACAGGCCGAGCAGGAACGTCGTCCGGCCTGGGGTGCGGCGCTCTGGTTGGCGGTGACTTGTTTGCTGCGCCAGGAGTGCGTGCTGTTTGTCGTGCCCTTTGCCATAGCCCAATGGCGGGCGGGTTTCCGCTTGCCTGCGATCCTGCCCCTGGCAGCGTTGGTGTCCTGGACCCTCTTCCGCTTGGGATATTACGGTCGCCTGTTGCCGATCACCTACCACGCCAAGCGCTTGCCCTTGGCCGATGATCTAGCCTACGGAGCACGCTACTTCCTGGCAGCGACGCGCAACTTTGCCTTGCCCCTGTGGCTCGTTCTGGCCGCGTGGGGCGGTCTGCGCGGTGAGGGCTTCCACGCGCGCAAGTCCGCGACCCTCGGCGCTATCGTTTACGTGTTGTACGTGGTCTCCGTAGGCGGGGATTTCATGGTGCTTTCGCGCTTCTTCATTCCTGCTCTCCCCCTGCTTCTTTGCCTGGCTTTTGAAGCGCTGCAAGGGCGCAGGAAAGTGGCCCTGGCCCTGGCGTTGGTCGCTTCGTTGGCCATGCAGTGGGACCAGGTGGTTGATTCGGAACTGGGCTCGAAGCTGGAAGCGCGCGCCACGCGTTTGCAATCGCAGCAAGGTTTCAAGCAGCGCTGGACGCGCTTAGGAGAACACTTCAAGGTCACTGTCCCGGCCGGATCCCGGGTGGCCATTTCACCCATCGGAGCCTTCGGTTGGGCCTCCGAGCTACCCCTGGTGGACATCCTGGGGCTGACCAACGACAGCGTTTTGGACGTGGAACCGGACTTGGAATTCATTTCGGTCAAGGGCCACCATCGCAACAACTTTGATTGGATCCTGGATCAGAATCCGGAGTACGTGATCCTTGGAAACGGCGTGCGTGATCAGAGGGGCAACATCATGTTTTGCCCCTGGGAGAGGGACTTTGTGGTCTCCTTGAACGAGGGAACTCGTTTTGACCAGGAGTATCGCCAAGCCTTCATGGAAATTCCGAACGACTACCTCTTGGATCTTTTTATTCGAAGGGATTTGCCCCTGCCGGCCAGGACGCAATGGGTGGTCCAGCGATGATGTGGTTTCGATCCAAGGTGCGGGTGACGTTGATCGAGGGTTCGACGGGCAAGACCTTCGCCGTGACGAAGATGAAGCCCCAGGATCTGCCCGAGTCTTTTGTCAAGCCCACCACCATGCATTTGGCGGGCGACGATTGGCAGGTGGTAAGGGCCGTGCCCGCCACGCGCAAAGAGTACGCCAAATCCCGCAAACTGAAACTGCACTTGAGCCGCGTCCACGGTGTCGATCCGGCCCCGATCCTTTACAGCCTACCTTCGATCTGCGATGCGATCCCCGGCTTGGGCGTGCAGCCCGTGGACGGATCGGAGTTCCTGCTGGGGGAGGATGATTGGAGGCAGGTCGAGCTTGTTTCCGCCGACCAATCCGAGCAGGTGGATGACGAATTACAGCGCATTCGTCAGGTCCACGAGACCCGAGTCGAAGGCGGCGGTTGGCCCGAGATGCGCGTGCGCAGCAAACCGCGATCCCCGATCTCACGCGAGCTGACCTTGATCGACCTCATGGCCCGCTTGGGCTTTCATGGGAGGCCCGGAGGGCTCGCTTACCGTGATAGCGAACGCAGGGTCCAGGCCGGATTCGTATTAGCGCTCGAGGGGTTGACCCTCTACGGGGAGGCGCCCGATGGAAAAGTCCGCAGCCTTGGCGTGGACCCGTATTCGCAGCGGTCCGTGCCCCTGGAATCCATTGCGCGGCTCAGGACCCTGGCCGGCGATTTGGAGCTCGATTTGGTGGATTGGTGCCGTTGCGCCCGGATGGCGGCCGATCGCTGTGACTTCGACCGCTTGCTCGCTGAAAACGGAGCCTAATCGAGCCGTTTGTTGGGAAGGATCCGGGATCCCAACGGGGAAAACGGTATCGAACCAAGCAGGGTTTGCTCCGTCCCTTGCTGGGGCGTAGGCTCGGGTCGTGGTGTGTTCTCGCTGGATAATCGTTGGGGCTTTCTCCGCCCTGTTGACGGGTACGACGGTGCTGTTTAGCGCCTGTGCGCCCGGCGGGGAATCCGTGCAGGCGGCCGGGCGCAAGCACGTGCTCTTGGTGACCATCGAAGGGCTGCGCGGGGACGCCGTGGGAGCCTTTGAGGGTTGGTATGGCACAGCGCCCACGGCCGAGGCCGCTGACACTGCCGGTGTCGCACAACAGGATTTGAATCCTGCCCGCCGCACGGCCGCGACCCCTCATCTAGATCGGCTGGCCGAGGAATCGTTCACCTACGGCTACGCCCTGGCGTCCAGTTCCTGGTGCGCGCCGAGCACGGCTTCGATCATGGCTTCGCAGTATCCCAGCTATCTGGGATTCACTTCCCTGGAGCGTTCGTTGGATGGCAGCCACGTGACCCTGGCGGAGGTTCTACGCGGCGCTGGTTGGAAGACCCGGGCCTTCGTTCAGCACCCGTTCTTGCGCACTCGCTACAACCTGGATCAGGGCTTTGCGCAGTACTCCGTGGCCGAGGGCGATAGCGCACCCGCGCGCGGCGGGATCACCATGAAGAAGGCACTCGATGCCATCGGTGATTTGGGCGGGCAGTCCACTTTGCTCTGGGTTCAGCTGGGGGGGTTGGGCCCGCCTTTCGATTTGGAGGACAATGGTCAACCCTTGACGCGCTCCGAATGGCTGCGCTATCGGGATCAATGGCAGAGTGAGGATTTGAGCATCCTGCGCGAGCGCTACAGCGCCGGAGTCGAGCGTGTGGATCGGCAGTTGGGGCTGCTCCTGGAAGCTCTGGTGCAGGCCGGTGTGGATGGGGATACGGTTGTGGTGTGCGTGGCAAGCAACGGATGCGAGCTTCTGGAAAATGGGCACATTGGCGACGGCACTTCCCTGGCGGACAGCTTGGTGCGTGTGCCTCTAATGATTTCCGTGCCAGAGGTTCGGCCCGGCGTCATTGAAGACCCGGTTTCGTTGATCGACCTGGCGCCCAGCCTGTTGCGCTTGCTCGGGTTGCGCGCGCCCCATACTTGGCGTGGCGTTTCCGTCTTGCCCCAGGAACCCGTTCCCGATCGCTACTTGTTCAGTGAACTCTCCCGGGCCCGCGAATTGCGCGTGGCCGTGCGCGCGGACCACAAGTTGATTTTAGATCCGGAGGCCGGGACCCATCGTTTGTTCGATGTGTATGCGGATCCGTTTGAGAAACATGACTTGGCTTCGCAAAAAGGTGCTTTGGGATTCGAATTGTTGGAAGCCTTGAAGGCCTTTGAAGAGGGGGTGGAGAGTGACCATTCCGACCTCTAATCGCCTAGCGAACTCTTGCAGACTGTTGCAGTGGCTGGTGTTGTTCTTTGCCTTCGGTTGCGGAGGTCCGGTCGATGGACACCACAGTGGCGGGGCGGGTCTGGCTTGGGCCCTTGCACAAAAGCCTGAAGTGCAGGTTCAAATCACCCGAGCGGGAATGGCAGAGGATGCTTGGGTCGATACAGCGGTGGCACGCTGGCGATCGGAGATGGGCTTGCAGGTGAATGTCTTGCGTCCGGGCGAAGCGCTTAAGTCCGGCCGGGCACGCGTGGTGATCGGGTGTGTAGGGGATGCCGCAGTGGATGCGCTGCTCGAGTACCTGGAGGTCGGCATTCGCGAAACCCATTGGGCCTATGGAAATCTGGCGGTACCGCGTGCCGGGGCTTGGCTGGTTGCGACGTTTAAGGATCCGCTTGGCGATGGGCTGCCCGTGACCTTGCTGTGCGCGGACAATGAAAAAATGTTGGCTCTCGGACTCAAGCGCTTGCAGCCCGGGACGTTCCCCGTACTGCGCATGTATCGCGGTGGGTTTCCGGTCATGGAAGCTGAATTGAATTCGCTCGGTAAAATTCGCCGGGACCGTTGGTATGACTGCCGCCCGTGGCACTTGCAGCCCAAGGACGTTGTCTCGCGTAGGTCGCAACGCTACAAGCATTGGAGTATCCGATCCACGGGGGATTGCACCGATGCGGACTTGCACTCCTATGTGGAGGCCACCGATAGAACGTTCCAAGCCCTGGGCCTATGGTCCGGTTGGGTACCGCCCGAGTCTCTTACGCTGTTTGCCCAGGACAGCGCCCATCAATGGCGTCTCAGCGACAATCCGGATGCTTGGGCTCAGGTCGACCCGCTGGGCAACGCCATTCAAGCTCTGATTCTTCCGGGGCACGGGGGCGATGGTGGAGCGCAGGCCGGCCGCGTATACGTGGAAACTCAGCTGGGCCCCGCCCCGTGGGCATGGCTCGCGGAGGCCGCTGCCATTCAGGCCTCCGGCATCTACTGGGGTGTGCCGCTCGATCAATGGTGGGCAACCTTGGCTCGCTTGGGTGAAATCCCCACCCCATCCGAACTGATTTCCGGGCAAGGGCTGCAAGGGGTATCGCCCCATATGGTGGCACCGTTGCGGGCTCTGTTGGTTCAGGTGGTTCTCGATCAGGACAGTCGTCAATTGCTACGTCTCTGGAAAGAGGGCGAGCATACCTCCGATTGGAAGCCTTGGTTCGCGGCCTTCGGCGATCGACTTGGAATGTTCGCGGCCGCGCCCCGCGAGGGGCCCAAGTCTCCCAACGTCTCCCAGTGGCAGCCGAGTCTCGGTGCGTCTTTGCAAGGGGGCTTGGATCCCGATGGGCCGGGTTTGGCGTCGAGTTTTCATGGCATGCGTTTGCAAGACTTGGCAGAAGCGCAGGCCCAATCGGTCGCGTACACAATGAGCGTGGTGAGTCAGCCTCACTCACCACTCGTCCGGGCTCGACCCTTGCGTCCTTCGGTGGCCTTGGCGGATGTGCGCGGGGAGCCGTTGCTGCTGGCTTCGATCGCCAAAGCCAGGGCTTTGAATTTTACGACAGCCTTGGAGTTGGAAATCTGGGCCACCCCATCCGGAGTGCTACTCCAGGATTTGATTTGGCCAAGTTCGCAGCAGCTCAATATTTTTTTCAAGGACTACAATCGCGGTGCTTTGCATGCGGCGCTATTCAGCAATCTAGCCGGTGTGGATCTTCTGTGCTTGGGTGACGGAATGGGAGAGGTCGTGCGAACCGAAGCTCGCGAAGAGGAGCGACAAGACAGCGTTAGAATGGAAATCATGGAGTTGCGTTCGCGGTCTTGGAAACGACTGATTCAGTCCCTCCGTCCCGATGCGTACAACGGCTCCATGACACTGGCGGTGTCGGACCTGTGGATGGTGTCCCAAACCGACGTGTGGTCCGGTCTCGATGCGGTCGGAATGAACCTATTCCTCCGCGAGCGATCCTTGGTGCAAGACCGCGGCGGAGCACCCGCTGGCCAAGAATCACGTTGGACCCAAGCATTGGAGGAAGCAGAACAGGCCAGTGCAGGAAAACCGTATGTGCTTTGGAATGTGGGCTTGAGTGTAGGTGGGAGGTCAGGGCAGGCGGCCGATTTGGCCGGTGTGAGTGCCCAAGGAGCCCAAATTGGGCGAGTCCTTCAAGCTCTCGGCAGGGCCTTGCGGGGTATGGGGGAGCGCGGGCCCAGGGCTAGCTTCATCGCTCCGTTGGGTTTGGATGAGCTCGGGGAAGGTCTGGAAGTTCGATTCTCAGCCATTAGGCAGGGGCTCGAGGCGTCTTTAGGCGCGCAATAGGTTCTCCTACGGGAATGGGGCGCTGCTCCCCCCTATATCGTTCCAATTCCTATTGAGACCCCGACGGCATGTTCCGATCTGTAGGGCATCGTCCTGCGCTGCTCGCACGGAATCTGCGTACTCGTTCCTCAAGATGTCTCAAAGCCAAAATAAACAAGCCCTCTCTGAGGTCGAAGCTTCTTTCAAACTCCTGCAAGAAGACCTCCGACGTTTTCAGGCGGGCGAGCGTTTTTGGCGCAATCGGGATAGATCCAAGAGCTGGGTTTATGCGGCACGCAAGGCGCAGACCCATTTGGAGTTGGCCATGGAAGCCCTGAATGAGCCCGCTCGCTTGGCCGAGCAGGGTGACAAGCAATTCGGGTGGCTGTCGCGCACGGTGAAGGGCCTCTCTCAATATCTAACAGCCCGCGAAGTCGATGAGCTCGAAGACACCCATCGGGAGCCGGACCCGCGCCAGGTAGACGTGCCCTCGATCGCTCCGGGTTCCGGAAGCAAAGGGGTTCTCACCGGCCAGGGCTCCGTGGTGGAATTGCCCGATCTGATCGGCATGATCCGGGGCCAGGGGATGACCGGCGTACTCACATTAAACATGCCCAACGAAGTGGTTGAGATGCACTTCCAGGTGGGCCAACTCGTACACGCTTTTAGCCAAAATGCACCCCGTGAATTACGGCTTGGCGAAATCCTTGTGGCCCAGGAAGCGATCTCCAGGGAGCGCATGGACTCTCTATTGTTCTGCCATCAGGACAGCCCGCAAATGCTGGGGGAGACCCTAATGGATGGCGGTCTCGTCAATTCCGAGCAGTTGCAGAGCGCCTTGAACCATCAAATTCAAAGCCTTTTTGACCGCATATTCGTGCACCGTAAGCAAGCGGACTTCCGCTTTGTGCCGGGTCTGCCCGAAACCCAGGCTCAACGCGCCCAGGTCAATGTCATGCAATTGCTGCTGGACAGCGCCCGAGCCTTCGACGAGCGCCAAGCGGGTTAGCCGCTCTCGCCTTTCGGGCTGGGCTGCCATGCCCAATTAGGAATGGGGCGCCGAAGCACAGGCCCCCTTGTAAGAGTGCATTCGCTATGCTCTGGCTCAACCCAGCATGGCAACACTTCTTCAAAACTACCGGGACCATTGGCGCTTGGCCAGCACCCCGGCCCGGCGCTACCTGGTCGGGGCGATATTGATGGGTTTCGCCCAGGCCGTGACCTGGTCCCTATTGGCGCGTTATTTGGATGCGCGCGGGTTTACGAAGGGCGAGGTGGGCAGCATCCTGGCCAGCGACGCTTTGGGCAAGACCTTGATCGCCTTGCCCGCGGCCCTGTGGCTTGCGCGACGTTCCGTGAGACGCACGTTTATGTTGGCGGCTTGTTTGGGTGGTGCTGCGTATTTTGCCATGCCGTTTGTGCATTCATTGAATGGGCTGCGGGCGCTCAATATGTTTGCGGGTATGTGCTTGGTCGTGCACTACGTGGTGATCGCCCCGTTTTTGTTTCGGCACACTGGACGTGAGGAGCGGGCCTCGATCTTTGGATTGGCGGAGGCCGTTCGCACCACAGCTTCGATGGTGGGAGCCTTGCTTTCCGGTCTGTTGGTGAGCTACCTGATGGGGGTCTGGCTGGCCCCCGAGGCTACCGCAGACCTGGTGGCCAAGGCCGAAGCGGACGCCACAGGATACGCCATCATGGGGGCCGGACTGACCAGTATCCTGGCGGCCCTGGTCTACCGAACCATCTCGGACAAGCGTGAGGACCTGCCCGAACCTAGACCCTTCTGGCGCATCGCAGTGGAACATCGCGGCCTCATGGCGCGCTTCGCTCTGCCGCAGCTATTCATCGCAGCGGGCTCTGGTTTTTGCATTCCATTCCTGCCCCTGTACTTCAAAGATCGCTTCGCTCTAGAGCCCGATGCGTGGGGGCAAATGTTTGCGGGCGGACAGGTTTTGATGACGTTTGGTCTGTTGGCTTCGCCTTTGATTTTGAGCAAGCTGGGATACGTTCGCTCGATCGTATTCATCGAGTTGGCCTCTTTACCCTTTTTTCTGCTGTTGGCATTGACGATGAATCTGCCCCTGGCGGCGGCGGCGTTCCTCTTGCGCGGCGCGCTCATGAATAGCACCCATCCGATTCACAAGAATCTGATGATGAATGCCACTCCGCCCCATGTGCGCGAAGTGCAGACGGGGATCAATGCCACACTGTGGGGTCTCGGTTGGGTGATCGGGCCCCAGGTAGGTGGTTGGGTACTCGATAATAGCGACAACGATTACTCCCTTCTAATGTACACGACCATGGGCTGCTATGTGGTGGCTGCCGTGCTCACGTACGCCATGCTCATGCCTTTGGAGCGCAAAATTGTGGAGGAGTCCGTTTGAAGATTCACTGGTTTGCGCGCCTCGTATTCGTGCTCTTGAGCGTGCTGTCCGTGTTGGCATTGCTCGTCTTTGCAGGAGCCTTGACGGCGCGCGCTTGGCCCCAGTTCGAGCAGCTCTCGAATTTGCGTAGCCATGTATCAGTGGTCCTGTTGGGCGTTGGAGCCCTCTGGCTCTTGTTGCGGCGCAGCTTGCCGAAGGGGATCTTGGTGGGGGCCTTGCTGTGTGCGGTGGGCTTGTTTGGATTGACCCCGGCCTTAGCTTTGCTCGGTTTTGCGGCGGACGTGGATGAAACGGCGCCCGAGTTGCGCATCGGTTCGGTCAACCTGCTGTTCGGAATTGGGCACCCCAAACCCGTGGGCGCTTGGATGGCAGCCGAGGATTTGCACGTGGTGGGTTTCGTGGAGATGAAGGACTCTCCGCGCTCCAAATTGCGCTGGCCGCGGCTGTTGGAGTCCTGGAGGTCGGACTACCCGTTCCAGGTCGTCGAACCCCATCCCTATTACGGTATGGGCTTGCTCTCGAAGTGGCCTCTCACCGATGTTAAGGTGACCCTTGGCGCTGGTGGCAACGGAGAGGAGAGCGAACGCCCCATGCGACTGGAAGCCACGGTGATGTTCGAGGGCCGTGCTGTTCACATTTGCTTGGCCCATCCGCCGCGGCCCAGCCAAACCTGGCGCGGCGGCGTCCGCCAAGTCTTCTTCGATCAACTCGCCACCGACCTAGGGGCTCCGGAGTCCAAGCAGAGCGCGCCAGGTCTGGTCGTGTTTGGGGATCTGAATGCGACCGAAGGCAGCCCCCTGTTCCAAAAGCTGATCGAGCGCGTGGAGCTGCGGGACAGTCGCCAGGGTTTCGGTTATCTTCCCTCCTGGCGGCCCCATTGGTTGCAGATTCCCATCGTGCCCCTGGATCATATTCTGGTCCGTGGCCTGGATGTTAAGATGCGGGGCGTGGGCCCCGACGTGCGCAGCGATCACCGCCCCATTCAAGCAACTCTCACATGGCCCAAGGCAAAGAACACAGGCCCGAATCACCGCTAACGGACCTGCCGGGGATCGGCAAGGCCAAGGGGGACAAGCTCGCCAAGGCGGGCCTCTGTACTTTGCGCGACCTGTTGTTGGTGCGGCCCGTGGGTGTGGTGCTATGGCCGGATGCCATTTCGGTCAGCGAAGCCATCGAACGCGAAGGTGAAACCGTGCGCGTGGCAGGCAAGGTCAAGGGTTTTCAACGCACGCGCTTTGGCGGCAAGCGCAGCTTGGTTCGCATCACTCTGGAGGGATCCGATGAAGCCACCCTGGTCGGCATGTGGTTCAACCAACCGTGGATGGTGGACGTGGTTGTGAAGGGCGAGGATGTGGAGTTTTACGGGCAGCGAGTGGATGCCAAAGGGCCGGCTCTTACAGCACCCCAGATCGGGCACGGGGAAAAACAGTTGCCTGCTCCGGGGACGGTGGAGCCCCAGTACGCGGCCCCGACCGGTTTCTCCGGAACCTACATGGGTTCTTTGATTCGTCAGGCGGTGGAGCTGTGCGCGTCCGGCCTGCAGGATATATTGCCTGAGACCTCGTTGGCGGAACATGGTCTACCCGACTTAGCCCAAGCCGTGCGAGGGGTTCACTTACCGCAGGGCATGGCCTTCTTCGAAGCCGGCCGGCGGCGATTGGCTTTGGAGCCCTTGCTTGTGATCCAAGCCAATCTGCAGAAGCGCCGGGCGGGTCGAGCCAGTGGCGCGGCTGGCGCGCGGGCGGTGCGCTTTCCCAAAGCTGTGTATAAGGAAATCGCCAGCCGCTTTCCGTTCGAATTCACCGGGGGCCAAAAGCAGGTGATCGCAGATATTCTGCGTGATCTGGCGCGGCGCGTTCCCATGCGGCGCTTGGTGCAGGGGGATGTGGGCAGCGGCAAGACGGCGCTCGCTTTGTATGCGGCCATGGCAGCCGTGGAAGCCGGCGGTCAGGTGGCCTTCATGGCGCCCACCGAACTGCTCGTAGAGCAACACTTCTACGGGGCGCGGGAAATGCTGCGCAGCGTGGGCATCGAAGCCGAGATTCTCACGGGCTCGCTCGGGACCGCCGATCGCAAGTATCTGGTGCAGCGCCTAAAGAAGGGCGAGTTGCAGGTGGTGTTTGGCACCCACGCTCTCTTTTCAAAGGACGTGGGCTTCCAGCGCTTGGACCTGGTGATCATCGATGAGCAGCACCGCTTCGGTGTCGGTCAACGCGCGTCTTTGGCCGATAAGGGCGAGGATGCGCACCTTCTGCTGCTCACGGCTACGCCCATTCCACGCACGTTGGCGCTCACACTTTATGGGGATTTGGAGGTCAGTACGCTCAAGGAAGCGCCACCCGGGCGCGGCTCGATCGTGACCCACTGGGTGCGCGGCCCGAAGATTCGGCGGGTGCGACCTTTCCTTGCGAAGCGCATGGAAAACGGCGAGCAGGTCTTCTGGGTTTGTCCGCGCATCGGCGGCAATGGGGAGGAGGGCAAGCAGGGAGTTCTCGAGCGTTTTGACGAACTGTGCGCGGACAAGAGTCTGAGTGCTTTCGGGGTGGAGTGCGTGCACGGCAAGCTTCCCGCGGAGGAGCGCGCGTGGCGTTTGGACCGTTTCCGAAAGGGCGACGTGGGGCTGCTGGTCGCCACCACCGTGGTGGAGGTCGGGGTGGATGTGTCCACGGCCACGGTGATGGTGATCGAGGAAGCGCAGCGCCTAGGCTTGGCCCAATTGCATCAACTGCGAGGACGCGTGGGACGTGGCAGCGCCGACTCGTATTGCGTATTGCTCGGTGACAAGAGCGCGTCCGAGCGCTTCGAGTTATTGGAAGGTAGCCGGGATGGCTTTTTCCTGGCCGAGGAAGACATGCGCAAGCGAGGCATGGGCGACCTTTCTGGCCTACGTCAAGCGGGGGTCAATACCGAAGGCTTGGCGGATCCGGAGCAGGACCTGGACTTGTATTTGGCAGCCCGTGATTTGGTGCAGGGCCAACCGGATGTGTTGGCGTTTTACGCGCGCCAACAGAATGTACCGCTCACCCCTTAGTCAATGTCCCAGTCCGGAGATGAACAGGGCGAGTAGGGCCAGATTACCGAGGAAGCGCGGGAGCAGGAATCTACGCTTCGATCGTAGTATGCGGGCGTTCCGCGAATAGCTGGGCACCGGCTTGGAGGGGAAGACGTTCATTTCAGACAGCCGACTTGGCTTGGCGAGCGCTGGTTTGCGTGGCCTTGCTTGCGCTTGCGGGACCCTTGCCCTTGCGGCGCACCGGGGACTTGGCGCGGTCGTGGTTGAAGATGGCCCAATCTTCGGGGGACATGATGCGGACTTCACCGGCGCATTGGATGCAGTAGCTTTGAACCGGGCTGGCCAGGTAGGACACGTAGTCTTCGCAGCAGGGGCAGAATTTACGGTCGTTGTAGAAGCTGTTGGTGTTGGTGTTCATGGTCGTTGTGCTGGGTCGTGGGTCGTGGGTTGCTTGCTTGCGGTACGGTGGGTACAGAGCAGGTTCCGTGCCAAGGTTCAGCAAGGCGGCATAGTAAGTTGCAATCACCTACCCTGCAGGTGGTTACGTGCAGGACCCCAGGGCCGGGCCCACGCAGGCCTCTGGTGGCGCTGTTCAGAATAATGAACGCGTTTGAGGCCCATACGGGGGCCTAGAGCCCCATGCGTGGGCGTAAGTGTTTTACAGAAAGCGCTTTAGGCGCATGTTCATGCAGATCAACGCGAGGCGGGCACGTTGATATTTTGCAACACGAGGACTGGGGGTCCATTTGTCTGCAGCACTTCAACCCTTCAACGCCCGGAGCCTTCGGAGAACCAGGGTAGGTATCTCCAATGCACGGTGGGGTCCACGGACCCGAATCGCTTGGGGGGGAAGTCCGTAAAAGCTACTTGGCTTTGGCGCGTGCTGTGGCGGGTCGTTGGGAATTCCCTGCATGATCATCGCAGGGGCTGATCAGCGCAACTCCCGGGCAAGGCACCACGATGTCCGCTCAGCCTGCCGAAACCTGCTGGAACCTAGGCCTGGACGCTGCGGCTGGACAGGATGCCACTCGCTCTCACATATTCGAGCCAGTACGAATTCACTGTTGAGTTCGCAATGCGGAACCAATCGTATGCGAGGAGGCGCACGCTTTTTCCCTCGCAGTTCGAGGTGTGGCTTAGGATCAGGTAATTCTTAGAGGTGGGGTGGAATGGTCTGATG
>JBLFXY010000106.1:0-12638 GCA_047611645.1 Glaciecola sp. | reverse complement strand
CGTAGCGAGCTTTTGGGGCGAGCTGCAGAAGTGCGCGGGCCAGACCTTCCCAAGTGCGTCCGGGCAGCTCCTGCTCGCCAAAAGTCGCGGCTACCCGATCGAAGTAGCTGCGCTTTTCCTTTTCCTTGCGGCGGTTGAGGGCTTCAAAGCCCGCCAGGTCGTCGCCAAACTCAATGCTGTCCTTTTGCTGTACGAGGATTCCGTTGAGCGGCTCATTATGTCCGGTGGGGCCCAGGGAATAGAGGTTGCGACGTCCAACCTTGCGGTCGGTGACCAGGCCGACCTCCTTGAGCAGGGTGAGCTGGGTCGATACCCGGCTCTGGCCCATGTTCAGGATCTCCACCAAGTCGCCAACCGAAAGCTCTCCAAGGGAGCACAGGTGGAGCAAGCGTAGGCGGGTGTCATCGCCCAGGGCTTTGAGTAGGCGGGTAGCGTTAGATAAAAGCATCGTTCAATCCAGATTAGTTGATTGAACGGCAGCCTTGCTACCCTTGAATAGGAAAAACCTCACGTTAACGGAAGGTTTCTTAGGGGAGGATCACTCCTCGGACTCTAGCTTGGCCTTGGATCGCCTTTGCACGCGGAAGCGATCCCTCGGCGGGCCACCTCCGAGCATGACAGCTATGGGGCGCGTGGCTTCGGAGCTTGCCAGGATGATCTGAAGGATTGCGGTGAGTGGTACCGCAAGGAAGCCACCAACGATGCCCCAAAGGCCGGCCCAGACCACCACCGAGATGACCACAACCAGGGGGGAGAGGTTCAGTTCGCGCCCCAGGATCTTGGGCTCAATGAACGACCCCAGGCTCAGATTTACGGCCAGGTAGGTGATCATGACCATCACGGCCTTGGATGGGCCGCCATCCAGGGTCAGGGCGGTGAGGGTAGGGAAGATGCCCGCAATGATGCTGCCGAAGGTGGGGATGTAGTTCAGCAGGAAGGTCAGCAGGCCGAACAGCAGGGCGTACGGAATCTCCAGACTCTGTAGGACCGCGTAGCACAGGGAGCCGGTCAGGAAGGAAACCACGGTTTTGACGCCCAGATAGCGCTGAATGCCGCGGCCCATGGTGCTCAGCATCTCGGCCGCTTCTTCGCGGCGCTCGCCCGCGATCGATAGGATCTTGCGGCGGAAGATGGCCTGCTCGGCGAATATGAACACCATATAGATGAGAACGAGTACTAGACCGCGCAGAAAGCCTACGCCGGAGACCAGTACGCCTTCCACCAGGCCGGCTGGGTCGGATTCCTCGAGGGCTTTGCTCATGTAGCGCTTCACCGGGTCGGGCAGCTCCCACCCCTGGATGCTGGCGGTCAAGTTCGCTGTGATCTGGCTCCAATTGCCAGCATTTTCATCGGTTGGCAGTGGGATTGAATCGGAACTCAGGCCCACATAGCTCATTACGTTGGCCTGTAGGAACAAGCCCAGCTGCACCAGCCCCATGAAAAGGCCGGCCGTGATCACCACAACCGTGGCCGCGGGCGGAATGCCGATGCGGGCCAGGATCACGACCACCGGTTGCAGCATGATGGCCAGCAAAAGCGCGATCACGATGGGCTGGATGATGGAGGCCCCTGTGTTCAGCACCCAACCGACTAAAACGGTAGCGATCAGGCCCAGCAGAAGGGTTTGCGTGTGATTCGGTCGAGCCATGGTTCCAGATTACGGCCCATCGTGCGCGCTTCAAGCCCCGAACCCCGAGAGACGCAGTTTGGACAGGGGAAGCCTCAAAAATAGTCCGGGCAAAAGGGGACAACCGAGCCTTCACCCCCGATGTTGGACTCGGGCCGAGCATCGGCTACTAGGATGCCAATCTCCAGCCGCTCTTCGATCCCTGCATGAGCTCGTCGCAGGTTTTGATTGCCAGGTCGTGGGCGGCATAGTCGATTGGGACTGAACCGGGAGTGGGTCTGAACCAGGATCAAACGAATTGCCAGGGTGCGAAATACGCTTGACGTTGTCCTGGTTGCGTCCCTCCGATTACGCGTCCAGGGGCAAAGTCCAATAGCGCTCGCTGACGAAGTGCTTCCAGGATTGGCGGATGCGGACCACGGGGACCTCCAAGATTGGGGTCCAGGCTGGGCAGCGTGCCGGTTGCGCGAGCAGCATGTTGGCTTCGGCAGGAAGGCGGTTGGCCTTGCGTCGGTTGCAGGGCACGCAGGCCAGTACGCAGTTGGTCCAGCTCGAGAGCCCACCGCGGGACCGCGGCAAGACGTGGTCGATGGTGAGCTCTTTGGTGCCCGGTTTTTTGCCGCAATACTGACACGTGTTTTTGTCGCGCAGGAAGAGGTTGCGACGGGAGAAGCTGGCTTCCTGCCTGGGCATGCCTCCATAGTGGGTGAGCACGACGACCTCGGGCACTCGAATGCTAAGCGAGACGGTTCGCACGCAGAGTTCACCATCCGCCACGGTCAGATCCGCCCAACTATCAAAACTGTGGGCTTCGAAAGTTTCGGGTCGAATGGCGCGTGCATTGCCGGTGAACAACAGGCTCAAGGCCTCGCGCACCGATGTGGTGGAGATGGCCACCCAGGACTTGTTGAGTACCAGGGTTTGATGGTTCAGTGCACTGCCTTCCATGGAACGACACACTCCCTAAGGAAGCGCAATCTCCACCGGCCAGGGTCTCAATGCAAACACGGCTGAACCGAAACGGAAGTCGGTGGGTATTTCAGGCTAGCACGGGACTGCAAATTTGGCGAACCAAGCCCCCTCCACATGCTCTAAACCGATTCTGGCGCTGCGTAGCGCCGGTCTACTTGTTGTAGATCATCTTGAAGAGCTGCTCAGCCGAAGCGGGATCGATGAACCGCAGGGACTTGTAGCGGGCGCGCGCTTCCCCGCGATCGCCTAACAATAGGTGGCAGAAACCCGCGCTGAACAGTGCGCCCACGTGCTTGGGATCGATGCGTAGCACTTGGTCGAAGGCCATGATGGCCCGCTCGTGTTGCAACATTTCTTTGTAGGTCGTGCCCAGACCAAGGAAGGCCAGCTTGTCGTCGGGGTCGAGGAAGGTGGCTTGCTCGTACAGGTCCCGCGCCCGCTCCAGTTCTTGCTTGCGCGCGTAGGTTTTTGCGGCGAGGCGAATGATCGTGTTGTTGGTGGGGTGCTCTTCTAGCAGCGGTACCAAGTTCTCTAATGCCGTGTCCCAATCGCGTTGCATGACAAAGACCTGGGCTAATCCGATTTGAGCGGTCAAGTTGCCAGGATCTCTATTGAGGGCTCGATTGAAGCAGCCCAACGCGCGCCGAGAGCTTTTTTTGTTGAGCAAGATTTTGCCCAGTCCGGTCCAGGCCCCCGGGTGATCGGGATCGATGGCTAAAACTTCCTCGTAGCATTGCCTCGATTCCGGCAGGCGCAAACGCCCGTTGTACATATCGCCGCGCAGCAACATGGCCGGCACGTAGCCCGGGAATTTCACCAGCAGTGCTTTCAGGTATTGAAGGGACTCCTGTCCACGGTTGGAGTGCAGATAGGCGCGCGCCAGGGACATGGTGGAATAGATACCCTTGCTATCGAGCTTGCGCGCTGTGCGGAAGTCCGCGGCGGCCAGCTTGTTCTGCATGAGCTGCTCGTTGGCCCGGCCCCGCAGTAAGAAGCCCATGGCTTCTTGGGGATACGCTTCGATGTAGGCGTCCATGGCCTCGATGGCTTCCACATTGCGATCGTTGGCTATCAATGCGAGCGCATGCCAGAGCTGACCCGGCTTGGACGGCTGATCCGCAAGCAGATCAACGGCGCGTTCCTTTTGACCTGCAAGCAAAAGGTGGATGCCTTGTTGCACACTCTGCCAATTCACCGATTCCTCAGAGGTTTGGCGACTCTCGTCACCCAGAACCAAGTTGGGGTGTAGGTCGAGAGGATTCATGGCCGGAACCGCCAGTACCGCAGCGCTCGAAACGATGAAGCGCGTGCCGCTTTCCTTGAGCAGGTAGGACGTGATCATACCGACCACGTGGCCTTGCACGTTGAGCACGGGCGCGCCCGGAAGGCCCTGTTGCAAGAGATTCTGCGCGAGACCAAAGCTACCGAGCGGTTGCGGTTGCGTGACTCCCGTCAGCGTGCCCAGGCCTGCCACTTTCTCCATCAGTACCGTGGTCCCCAAAATGGCCACGCGTTCGTTGCCGAGCAATTCCGTGCCATGCAGTTTCAATCCTTCGCCCACATCAAAAGGTGAATTGAGTTTCAGAATGGCCACATCGTGGATGAGATCCAGGCCGACCAACTTGGCGCCGCTCGTGACTTCGCCATTGCGCACTAGAATCCCATAGCCACCGGCCAGGGCGTGTGCGGAGGTGACGGCGCGGTCGGGAGCGATCAGGAATGCACTCGCCTGTCGGATCAAAACAGTGGGGCGTGGGCCTTGCACTTCCAACGTGCAAACCCGATCTGCAGCCACTCGAATTTGATCGCGCAGGGTGGGCTCGTGCACTTGCTCGATGTTGATAGTGGGATCCGGCCCGGCGGGGCTCGAAGCCTCCTTCAACCCTTGAGCTGCAGCGGATTGAGAAACCGCGATACAAAGGAATAGAGCGAGTCTAAAGTGGGGAGAACCCATAAAACCAGGTATGTGAGGAGTCGAAGAGTGGGACAATCAGCCAGTCTAGCCTGGGGGTTAGGGCCAGAACACCCGTACTCGGTGCTCCATACCTGATTCCAACCAAGATTCGGGGATTGGCCCCATGGTGCGGAACAGGCAATAGGTGACGATTGCGCGAGGGTGACACTATCGATCGCGCAATGGTGCTATTCGCCATGCAGCCAGCGGTTCAGGTGGCTGAGGAGGTGGTCCCGGTAGTCTTCGCCGCCGGATTCGAAAAGTTCGTCGTGTCCAGCCCCATGCAACACCAGGCCCGTGGCTCCGGGCAAGGCGGCCAACATGTTCACATGTTCATCCGCATGGATCCGCCAATCCAGCTCTCCGCGGACCAATAGGACTCGCTCTGGCCTGAAATGCTGCAACTGTTGAATAGGTTGGATCTGATCCACGTCAAAGCCAGCCCGCCACTCCGCCACGTAAATAGGACCGATCGTCAAGGGGAAAAGCCAGTTGGGGAAGTAGCGCTTGAAACGGTTTGCAAAAGCCCGTTCCAGGGTGCTGTAGGTCGATTCCAGGATGACCCCGTCCAGCTCGGAGGTCTCGGGGGTGGCGAACAGGATCGCCGCGGAACCCAAGGACCGACCCCAAGCCGCCACGGGCAAGTCTGGATGCATCGAACGCGCCAGCGCCAAGGTCAAACGCACCTCTTCCTGTTCCTTCCATCCAAAGGTCGAAATTTCACCTGTCGATTCTCCATGTGCACGAAAGTCCGGCGCGAACACCGAGAATCCCTGCTTCCTCAGCCACAACATGCGCTCCACCGAATGTGCGCTGCCCCGCGAGTGAAACAGCAGCACACACCCCTTGGACTTTCCAGCAGGCTCTCCGGACCAAATTGAAATGGCCGTGCCATCGGCAGTCGCACGGATCGAGCGCTCCAACCCCGGCACCCCAGCCTTGGACACCACACGCTCCTGCAACTCCAACAATACCGACGAGAGCCAATAGGAACCCACCCCGTACCCCAAGGCTCCGACCATGAACAGTCGAATGAGAAGGAGACGCAGCCTTCGTCGTTTGGCGTTTTCGGGGGAGTGGCTCTGGCTCATGCTTTCGATTGCGATCAAACCAACGGATGGCATGAGTGGGTCTTGATCAGCAGGAAGGTTTCCTTTCCCGGATCGAGGGCAAGCTCTTGGGCGGCGCCGGGGGTGACTTTAGCTTGCAGGAGTTGGTGGCCGACTTGGATGGCGATCAGCAGGCCGGTGCCGATGGGGGATTGGCTTTGAATGGTGCCTTGCAGGGTGTTGCGGGCGGAGGTGGGGCCGGGGGGCTTTGTGCAGAGGATGATGTCCTCGGCGCGCAGGCCCATGTGCAACTCGGACCCGATGGCGGCGTCGGTGAGCGGGATGTTGAGAGAGACGTCAGCGCCCAAATCGACGCGGGTGATGCCGGTGGTGCTGTCGTGAGCGAGCACGGTGACACGCAGCAGGTTGTCGATTCCATCCCGGCTGGCGAGGCCTAGACTCTTGGGGCTTGCGAGCACTTCGAGGGGCGGGCCCTGGGCGGTGATACGGCCTTCGTCCAGCACGAGGCAGTCGTCGGCGAGGGCGATCAATTCGGAGATGCGGTGGGTCACGAAGACCATCGGCAGGCCCAGTTCGGATTTGGCTTGCAGTAGCAGCGCGATGACTTCGCGGGCCAGGTCGGGATCCAGCGAGGCTGCGGGCTCGTCGAGCAGCAGCATGGTGGACTGGCTGAGCCAGGCGCGTCCGAGCGCTACGCGTTGGCGTTCGCCACCGGACAATGTGTCGGTGCGGCGCTCGAGAAGGGGCTTCAACCGTAGCCAATCGACGATTTGGCGGCCTTTTACCTCGGCTAGGCGCTGGGAGGCGCCGGGGGAGTAGGTCAGGTTATTTTCGACCGACAGGTGCGGGAAGAGCAGGGCGTTTTGCGGGACGACGCCGAGTTGGCGCTTTTCGGGAGGCATCCATATGCCGCCCGGAAGCTGGGCGAGCTCGCGGCCTTGCACTTCGATGCGGCAGCTCTGCGGTTTGCGCCAACCGGCCAAGCTGTGCAGCAAGGTCGTTTTTCCGCTGCCGGACGGCCCGAAAATACCGAGCACCGGGCCCTTCGATTCGAAGTCCACGTCCAATTGGAACGTGGGGGTTTGCACTAGGATTTGGGCGCGAATCATGATGTTCCGAAGCCTCGTTTGTGTCGTTGACGCAGCCAGGCGGATGCCCACAGGGAGAGTAGGGCCAGGGCCACGCTGACCAGGCCCAAACGCAAAACGGCACCCTCTTGGCCGGGTTGGTTGAGCAGGGTGTACACGGCCAGCGGAATCTGGCGCGTTTCGCCTTCGATGTTGCCGGCCAGGATGATCGTCGCCCCGAATTCGCCTAAGGCGCGGGCGAAGGAGAGCACGGAGCCAGCGAGCACGCCGGGCATAGAGAGCGGTAGCGTGATGCGGCGGAAGGTGCTCCAGCGCGAATGGCCGAGGGAGCGCGACACATTTTCGAGTGCCGGGTCCACAGCCTCCATGGCCAAGCGCACGCTTTCTACGAGCAGCGGAAAGCCCACCACGGCGGCGGCCACGACCGCGGCGCTTTGGGTGTAGGCGATGTGGTAACCGGTGAGGCTGTGCCACATTTCACCCAGGAAACTGCTGCGTCCCAGCAAGAGCAGCAATAGGTAACCCGTCACCACGGGCGGCAGCACCAGGGGCAGCATGACCAAGCCTTGAAGCAAGCCCTTCCAGCGCGAGCGCATGCGCGCCAAGGTCCAGGCTACGGCGATTCCGGGGATGAGGGAAAGCGCCACCACCCACAGGCCCACCTTGAGGGCGAGCCATACGACTTGCAGCTCCTCGGGGCTCATGACAGGGGTGTGTGGGGGAGGACCATGGGCGGCCCAGCTTACGATCTATTGCCCCAACGGTGCGGGGTCGGTCGGGTTTTCGGCCTGGAAACCGCTGCGTTGTAGAAGGTCTTGAACCGGGCTGGAGCGCAACTCGGCAAGAAACATAGCGGCCGTTTGTGAAGGGCTGGGTTTCCGAATCACGCAGGCCCAATATTGAATCGGGTCGTGGGTAGCGGGGTCCAGAGTGAACAGTCGGCGGACATGGGCGAGCTGTGCATCGCTGGCGTAGACGAAGCCCACCTTGGCCTGGCCTTGGGTCACGGCGCGCAGGGTAGAGCGCGCGTCGTCCTGACCCACAAAGTAGGGTTGCAGATGTTCGATTTGGCCGGCGTGGATCAGGGCTTGCCGCGCGTAGTCACCAGCGGGCACGGACTCGTCGGCGATGGCGATGCGATCGTCCGCTTTGAGGGCGCGGGTCAAGTCCGCGAGGGAAGTGGGGGCGCCTTTTTCGAAGGCCGTGGAATCAAGCGCCACGCAGACGAGGGTGTTGCGCGCGATGGCGACAGGCTCGCCTTCCACCCTGCCTTTCCCCTGTAGATATTCGATCCAACGCTTGTGTGCGGTGATGAAAACCTGGGCGGGAGCCCCGTCCGCAATTTGTCGCGCAAGGCCGCTACTCGGACCGAATTGAAGTTTCAGATCGACTCCGTTCGGTAGGTTCTGCACCCATTCGGCACAGCTCGCGGCGGCGAACACCGTCAGTGTGTCCGCATGGTTCCTATGTCCTTCATCCGAGCAAGCGATGAAACACAGGGACAACAGGGAGGTGATCACAACCCTCCCTGCAGCCTGCATATGAAGTCGCACTTTTCTCGGAGCGGGGTTCCTCACTACTTGACCTTGAGCGCTATCGTTTCTTCCTTCTCCCGTCCAGTGAGGGTGATTTCCTTTTCGGCCATGCGGCCATCGATGGCAAATCCGCGCACCATGTACTTGCCCGGGGGCAGCGGTCCCACGCGTTGATTGGAACTAGAGGTTCCTTGGCGGAAGGCTTGGCGCATAACCTCGGGCGTCATACCGTTTTCCACGCGCAGGCCGCGGCTATCGGTCACCTCCGTACGCAAACGCTGGGAAACGCCCTGGTCATTCTCAAGCGAAACCCGCAGTACGGTGCCGTTGTCGAGAGTCAACTGGACTTGAGCATTTTTGCCTTCGCGCACCATCACTTGCTTGCTGTCCGCGCAGGCCATATCGGCGGACCGCGCGCTCACGGTGTAGGCTCCGGGCGTTAGACCTTCGCGCAGAAATTGGCCCGAAGCATCGGTTTGAGTCCGCGAGAGGTTTTTGACCAAGTTGCCGGACTCGTCGCGGAAGAAAATGGACACGCCCGCTTGCGGCGAGCCATCGGCGCCGCGCACGGCGCCTTTGATGGTGCCCGGCGTTTGCAGGCGGAAGTTCGCGCTCAGCATGCCATCGCCGGTGACGCGCAGGCCCCCGCGCATTTCGCTGCCCAGGTTTGTGTTGCCGCTGTTGAACGCGGCCGTGTTGGCGCGCACGGTGTAGTCGCCGGGTTCCAAGCCCTCGAAGGAGTACTGGCCGGCCACGTCGGAGCTGGCTTGGCTGCCTTGCCAGCGAACGCGGCCCAGTCCATCGTTGCGTTGTAGCGAGAGGCGTATGCCGGGTGCGGGATCCCCATCCGGATTAAGTACGATACCGGCGATTCCGCCAGAGGGAATGACCAATTCGATCGACCATTCGGAAGTGCTCGGCACGTCCATCAATATCTCCATTCCAAGACCCTTGGCCTGGGCGCTGAAGACATAGGCATCGGGTCGATCTAGGGTGAGTTCGAATGTGCCGTCGCCTGCGGACTTGGCCGATTTCATGCCCTGCATGATGGCCTTGCCCTCGGTGACCGCATACACCTCGGCGGATTCAACGGGTTGCCCCTGATAGAGCACGCGGCCAACCACCTTGATGGGTTCTTTGGGCTCACCACCGAGTTCGACGTTGGTGTTTTCGCGTTCAAACACCTCCACGGTTTGGGTCAGGAGCCCATCCATGAGGGCGCCCATGACCTCTGCGCCACCGCGTCCCTGCATGCGGTCGCCCATTTCTTCGAAACTCGGCGCGGCGCTGACCTGCCACTGGCCCGGCGTGACGTTTTTGAATCGGAAGCGACCCGCGCTGTCGGTCTTGGTCTCGGCGCGGTTGCCAAAGCCCATGGTGTTCTCGCCCCAATGCACCCGGCGCCCTGACATGGGGCTGCCGTTGGCTTCGAGTACGATTCCGGAGAGGCTTCCGCCCGTGCGCAGCTGCAACACCAGGCCTTTTTCTTGCACTCCCGCTGCGAGTTGCACAAGCGCTTTTTCGCTGTCCGCCCAGTCGTTGTTCGCGGCCACCACGTTGTAGGTTCCGGGGGCTAGGCCTTCGAGCAGGAAGACGCCTTCTTTGTCCGCTTCGGCTTGCGGGCCGCGACGCATGCCCCAACCTCGCGTACCTGAACCATTATCCGCGCGCACGATGGCGCCGGGAATGGGGGAGCCGCTGGGGGAGAGCACCTGGCCGGCGATCGTGCATTCGCGGTTCAGCACGACGAGCAAGGGGCCTTCGCTCCTCGGTAGCCGGACCGTGTAGGTCTCTTTCTGGTCGAATCCCTCGGCACTGACGCTGATCGTCCAACGGCCTTCGCCCAGCTTTTCGAATTGGAAGGTCCCGTCCTCGCTGTCGAAAGTGTCGCTTTCTTCAGGGCCTCCACTCTTAACAGATTTGCCTCGGACCCGGAAGGCGGTGACCGGTTGATCCTGATCGTCCACCACGCGTCCCGACAGGATGAGGGGGGGTTGTAGATCGAGGCGTAGGCCCGCAACTCCGGCCTCCACCGCGGCTTGGTCCGCGCGCAGATTGGCCTTGCCGCCCAGGCTTCCCCGCCCGGATTTCTTGGCCTGGATGGTGTATTTCTCCTGCTTGAGTCCGGTGATTTTGAAGTGGCCGTCCTTGTCCGAAATCGACTTGCCCACCTTCTGATTGCTCCTGCGTCGAGAGGGTCCAAATTGGGTGGTGGCCGTGAGGTGGGAGGCGCTAACGGCGACCTTGCGCGCGGGTTTGCCCTCGGGATCGAAGACCGTTCCGGAGATAGATGCGCCCAGGCTTAGGACCAGTTGCACGCCTTCGCGGGTTTCCCCGTCGACGAGATCGAGTTCGGGGCTGGTGACATCCAAGTGTCCGTCACGCTTGGCTTCGATGGTCTGGGATCCTGGACCGACCCGGCCTAGGGAGTACTGACCGTTCGCATCTGTTTTGGTTTCGATCGCGCCGACCATGCGGGCCCAGGGCTGTTTGTTCACGAGATTTACCGTGATTTTCGGAATGGGCTCTCCGTCGTCATCGGTGACGGTACCCTCGACCAAACATCCAAACATCAGATCGAGCGCGATTTCACGACGCTGACCGGTAGCGAGCTTGACCCCTAATTTTCCGTGTGAGAAGTGCTCCTCCAACTGCGGCATCACCATCCAATTCAATTCGGGCACGAGGCCGCGGAATAAAGTCTGTTGCACGGGAGAAATCCGCGAGCTGAAACCCATCCCCTGGCCGCCTAGATTGGCTCCCATCAAGCGCACTTCGCCCTCCGGGACCGTGCCGTCGGGCGTGGTCATCGTGAGCTGTAAACTGGCACCTAGCTTGGGCTGCAACTCGATCGACTCTTGCCCTTCGATCGGGACCCCTTTTTCTAAGTAGAGGAACTCGCCGTCTAGAACCAAGTTGGGATTTTCAATCTCGGGGCTGAGGGACAGGGTTGCTGTACCGTCGGGGTTCACGGGCGCAGAGCTCCAGGGGAATTCCAAATCTTCCCCGCGAGAGAGGGCGTCCAGGTGCTTGCGTCCAGCGGAGGCGCGCACGTTTTGGGCGGGGAAGGCGACAATCCGCAGGCTGGGGTCGTAGGGACTGTCTTCAGGGAGCGCAATCCGTACGGAGATCTTGGAGCCTTGAGCTTGGGCGGATTGACGCGTGCTGGTAAGTAGCGTGCTGGCGAGTTCCGCATCCATTTGGCGTTTTTGCTCGGAGATCAGATCCGCATCGATAGCCGGTACCCTGTCGGGGGTGAGGGCGACCACGCCGGGGCCGAGGCCGGAGCCCGAGTCCTCAGAGGACGATTGGGTGAGCGACCAGTAGGTGCCGCCGGCAACCAAAGCGAGCAGGACAATGGGGAGAATTATGCGGATATTCATGGGGGGGGGGAGTGTCGCGGCCACCGGGATCGTGCTCCAGGAAGCGTGATTCTTGGAGTGTATGGGGTTACAGAGGGCTGAAGACCAGATATCTGTGCGTTCGGTTTGAGCTCGGCGAAAATCCGAGTATCCTGGTCGCAGATCCCTCCCTACGCCGGAAGACTGTCATGAGTTTCAAGAAAACCCTCCTTCTGCTTAGTCTCTACCTGTTCGCAGCTGCACCGTCCGCGGATGCAGGAATGCAAGAAGACCAAAGCACACCCGTTAAAGCCTATTTTCTTAAGTTTAGGGACGCCAAGGATCAAAAAGCCCTGCTGAAGAAGGGCGCGATCTGGAAATCGGGGGAGGAATATCTCGCCGTCGGGGAGGCTGCGAGCGATGAGCAGTTGAAGCTGGGTGCACCCATTAAGCTGTACCAGGTCATCCTGCCGCGCAAGGCCAAGATTTCCAAGACGCTGGCTAAGGCCCCCTATGAATTCGGCAAGGACGGCTTGCGCAAGCCGATTAGTAAGCACAAGAAGGCCGTGATCATCATTCCCTCCAAGAACCTGGTGGTTGTGAACATGGGGGGCGGAAGCGGATTCAAAGCGTCTACCCTATCCGACTTTGGCCTGTACTCCCTTTGCAGCGACCTGGAACGCCGACGCTTGGAAGTGGAGGTGCTACGTTCTGCCCTCAAAGGGTTGAAGCAAACGCAGAATCCCGCAGAGTGGAAGAAAACCCGCAATCAGTTGCTGCTGAACTGGGGCAGTCTCGTCGACTACGTGGAAAACTTCCCCTTGTTCGAGCCCATGGGTGGAAACCTGCGAGCGGAATTCAACAAGGCCAAGTCCAAGATTCAGGAGAAAGAAAAGGCCGATCGCATGGATGAGTTCCGCACCTAGGTCAAGGACTCCAAGATCGAGGAAGTCGAACTGGATGCACCCGGTGGTATGAAATTCCACAAGGTGGAGAGCAAGCACATTCGCATCGTGTATCTCATTGGTGAGCGCGGCATCACCGATGATTA
>JBLFXY010000105.1:0-12687 GCA_047611645.1 Glaciecola sp. | reverse complement strand
CGCCCTGAGGGAAGTACGGGGTACGGTACCAGGGCGAATTGCGTGGGCACCGATTCCGGGTTAGCGCTTGTAGGCGGGGTTCTTCGCAAACTTCGTCGGTGCCCCGGTAGCCGCTTGCCACGCATGCAGCCTACTCAGAAGCTCCTCTTTCTTCTCGGGGTTCTTCTGGGCCAAGGAAAACTTCTCACCGGGGTCTGAGGCAAGGTCAAACAGCTCGCACTTACCGTCCTCGAAGTACTCGATGAGTTTCCATTTGCCGGCTCGGATCGCACTGCTCGGGGTGGCGCGCCAGCCCGTACGGTAGCCCTCATCGGCCATGCCTTTGTACCCGTTGAGATAGGCGGGGAAGTGCCAGAACAGGGCGTCGCGCTTTAGGTCGGAATCGGGATCGCGCAGCAGCGGACCGAGGTCCACGCCGTCGATGGGCCCCTTGGGCAGGTCGCCACCCGCAGCGGCGACCAAGGTCGGATACAAGTCCAAGGTGATCACAGGCTCCGCGCTCACGCTGCCTGTAGGAACAACACCCGGCCAACGCACAACCATTGGCACGCGAATCCCGCCCTCATAAAGCATGCCCTTCGAACCGCGCAGGGGCAGCATGTCCGTCTCCGGACTCTTGCCGCCGTTATCCGAGAGGAAGATCACGATGGTATTTCCGTCGAGTTCCAAGGCTTCAAGGGCCGCCAGAATCCTCCCCACCTGGTCATCCATGCCCTCGACCATGGCGCCATAGCGTGCATTGTTGTGCACCTCGCCAGGTGTGCGCTTTGCAATCCGCCCCAGGTCTTCCGCGTGGGGCTGAATCGGAGTATGAACCGTGTAGTAGGGCAGATACAGGAAGAAGGGGTCCTCCCGTGGCTCGCGAATAAACGCAATCGCCTCGTTCGTGAGCCTGTGGGTGAGGTACTCGCCCTCTGGCCCATCGGCCAGGTTCGCATTGCGGTAGGGACTGAAGTAACTCGCTGGATGCCCCTTTTGGTTGCCCCCGATATTGACATCGAAGCCCTGGCCCTCGGGCCCCGTTTCGGCGCCCTTCCCCAGATGCCATTTGCCCACGTGGCAGGTCGCATAGCCGACAGCTTGCAGGGACTCGGCCAGGGTGACAACCCCGGAAGCCAAGGAGCGCTGGTTCGTTGCGGGGATCAAGGCACGTTGCTCATCGGGACCGCGCTTGGGGCTATTCACCGTGTACATGCCCGTTCGGGGAGCGTATTGACCGGAGAGCAGGGCAGCGCGCGTCGGCGCACAATTCGGACTGTTGGCATAGGCGTTGGTGAAGCGCATACCTTGTGCGCCGAGTGCATCCAAATTCGGCGTCCGAAAGAAGTCGCTGCCATAGCTGCTAAGGTCCCCATAGCCGAGGTCATCCGCAAGGATCAGGACAATGTTCGGCGGGCCACCTGCAGGAGTCTCAGGGGATCCCACTTGGGGTGTGCCTGGGAAGAGCCAAGGGATCAGCGTTAAGAAGAGCTTCATCAAACCCGACTCTAATCTATATTGTGCCGGACACCTTGCGAGAAAAAATCTGCAGGGGGGCCGGCCCCATATCGACCTTTGATGAATTGGGTTACGATCCATCCCATGCGAGTCCGGGTTACCAATGTTTCTTTCGGGGTGAGTGACTGTGTGACGCGCCTGCCGTTTCGGTTTGGTATGAACACGATGACGTGGGCGCCCACGTTAAGTGCGCGGGTGGAGCTGCAGACGGAAGCGGGGCCCGCGGTGGGGTATTCTGCGGATCTGCTGGTACCCAAGTGGTTCGAAAAGGACCCGACGAAATCCCTGCAGCAAGACATCGAGGGGTTGATGCGCAGCGCGGAAGAGGCTGCGAAGGTGGCCTGCCAAGGCGATGCAGACGAGACGGTTTTCAATCTTTGGTGGCGGGTGTATGGTCAGCGTGTCCACAACCGCCCCGTCGATGCCAGCGATCGATTGCTGCGCGGTTTTGGGGTGGCGCTTGTGGAGCGGGCCGTGATCGACGCCACTTGTCGTGCCGCGCAAGTGAGCTTTTTCGATGCGTTCAAGAGCGACCTGTTCGGCATGCGACCGGGCGTGGTCTACCCCGAGCTCCAGGATGGGTCGGCGGCTGACAGCTTGCCCGCGCAGCCGCTGCAGCGCGTGGCCTTGCGGCACACGATCGGGCTGCTCGATGTTCTGCGCACCCAAGATTTAGAACCTGGGCAGGGACCGGGTGATGGGTTGCCCGAGTCGCTCGAGCAAGACATTGACGCGTTTGGGCTACAGTGGTTCAAACTCAAATTGTGCGGTGATGAGGCAGTGGATTGGCCGCGCACGCTTGCATTTGCCGAGGTGCTTGCGGAGCGCGTGCAAGGGCCGGTGCATATCACGGTCGACGGCAACGAGCAGTTTGCGGACCTCGACCGGTTGGTCGGATTCCTACGCCGCTTGGGCACGGACGAACGGGGTCGCGCGGTGCTCGATGCGCTGGTTTGCATCGAACAGCCGCTGCCGCGCGCGATCGGTTTGCTCGACGAGAATCGCGAGGGGTTGGCCGCCCTGTCGGAATTCGCGCCGGTCATTCTGGACGAAGGGGACCATGGCATCGAGGCGTTTCCGCGCGCGTTGGATTTGGGCTACCGGGGCGTCTCCATGAAGAACTGCAAGGGCGTCTTGCGATCCATTTTGCAGCGGGCATTGTGCGACCGGCACCCTTCGGGCCAGGCTTTTCAATCCGGCGAGGATCTCACGAATCTGGGTGTATTGGCCCTCCAGCAGGACTTGGCGGGCATGGCGGCCCTCGGCATACCCCACGTGGAGCGCAATGGGCACCACTACTTCCGCGGCCTGGCGCACCTTTCCGATAGGGAGGCCGCCGATGCTGCACGAGCGCATCCCGATCTGTGGACGCGTTCGGACGGGGAAACGCAACTCCGCATCGAAAACGGCGCACTGCAACTCTCGTCTTTGCAGTGCATTGGTTATGGTTACACCTCGGACATCGATTGGGGCTCGCGCACACCGCTAGCAGATTGGCGCTTTCAAGATCGCAACGCATGAAAATCAAAACTCCGGGCCGCTTTAAAAGTGCCGAAGACTTCCAAGCGCATTGGCATGCGTTGGCTCCTGACCTGGGATTCGATTCCGATTTACTGGGAGCCGAAGGCCCATTGGGGCAATCGGTGCAAATCGATGGACGTACCATTGGCAACCGTTTCGCGATGCACCCGATGGAGGGCTGGGACGGCACTCCAGATGGTTTGCCCACCGAAGATACCGTGCGCCGTTGGCAGCGCTTTGGCCTGAGTGGGGCCAAACTGATTTGGGGAGGAGAAGCGGTGGCGGTCAGCGCGTCCGGCCGCGCCAATCCACACCAGTTGTTCATCAATCCGGCTGTGGACAGCCAAGCAGGTTTGCGCCGCTTGCGGGAGGCTCTTTTGGAAGCCCACCAAGCCGCGGGGCTCGGCCTCCGGGACTTGTACATCGGTTTGCAAATCACCCACTCGGGCCGCTATGCGCGTCCCACAAGCGCGGGACCTGAGCCACGGGTTGCCTACCGTCACCCCTTGCTCGATCCGCGCTCCGGAGTCACTTCGGACAAGGCCATTCTGACCGATGTGGAACTGGCTGACCTGACCGGTGCCTACGTGGAAGCCGCCAAGGTCGCGCAGGCGGCCGGCTTCGATTTTTTGGATGTGAAGTGCTGTCATGGCTACCTGCTGCACGAGTTGCTCAGCGCAAAAACGCGGCCGGGGCCCTACGGCGGAAGCTTCGAAAACCGCACACGCTTTTTCCGTGAGACCGTGGCAGCGATTCGCTCCGCTTGCCCCGGGCTGCACATCGCGGTGCGTGTTTCCATCGGCGACATGCTTCCGTTTATGCCCGGCGAAGACCGGCGGGGGATTCCGCAGGCCTGGGAGAACGACACGGAGTACGCCTTTGGATTTGGTATCGACGAAGCCAATCCGCGTCGCATCGACCTGACCGAAAGCCGGCGCTTCCTCGAAATGGTGCGCGACATGGACATTCGCTTGGTCAATCTCACGCTCGGTTCGCCTTACTACAACCCGCACTTGCAGCGACCAGCCGCCTATCCTCCCAGCGATGGATACCAGCCCCCCGAAGATCCGCTGCACCAGGTCGCCGAGCATCTGCGCATCACGCGCCAGTGCAAAGCGGCCGTGCCCGAATTGCACTATGTGGGCACAGGTTACACGTATCTGCAAGAGTGGTTGCCCCACATCGCGCAACACGAGGTCGGGCAAGGGCACGTGGATTTTGTTGGATTGGGCCGTATGGCGCTCAGCTACCCCGACATGCCGCACGATATTTTGCAAGGGCGTTCGCTCGTGCGCAAAAAAATCTGCCGTACCTTTAGCGATTGCACGACCGGGCCGCGCAATGGGCTGGTGAGTGGCTGCTACCCGCTCGATGAACACTACAAATCGCGGCCGGAATTTCAGCAGCTGCGAGAGATCAAAGAGCGCCTCAACCAGGAAAACAACAGATGAAAGACCGTGACGCCGAGCTGGCTGCTTTACAGGCGCTGGACGCCAAACCCTTTCTCCCGCGAACGTTTGGGTACCTGCGCCACATCGGTCCGGGATACATGCAATCCGCCATGACCTTGGGTGGGGGCACGGCCTTCGCGTCCATCTTTGCGGGCGCCGCGTTCGGGTATCAATTGTTGTGGGTGGCGCCGTTGGCCATGTTGCTCGGCATCATCGTGCTCTCCGCGGTCGCGCACCAAACGCTTTCCACGGAGACGAATCCGTTTCAATCGATGAAGCAGCACGCGGGCCCGTTCTTTGCCTACAGCTGGGCGATAGGGGGCATCGCTTCGTCGATCATTTGGCAATTCGCGCAGTATGCGCTCGCCAGCGCCATGTTGGTGGCGGTTGCAAAGAGCGCAGGCTACGACGTGCCCAGTTGGGTCATGGGGTTTGGCGCTTTGATCTGGTGCGTGGCGATTGCGCTGCTCTATGACGCCAAGCCGAGCCTGGTTCGGCTGTACGAAAACATCATCAAGGGCATGGTGTGGTTCATTATCGCCTGCTTCGGATTGGTCGTGATCAAGACCGGCATTCCCCACCCCGAGGACCTGCTTTCGGGTTTGGTCCCCTTTCAAATTCCGGGGGTAAATAAGGGCGTCGCTGGCATGACCTTGGTCGTTTCGGGGTTGGCGGCAGCGGTCGGCGCGAACATGGTTTTCGTGTATCCCTACACCCTGCGCAAGCGGGGGTGGGGCCGGCCCCATCGCCGGTTGGCGCGCATCGACTTGGCCTTTGGCATGTTTGTGCCCTACGTCCTCGCAGCCAGCTTGATGGTGATCGCCTCCGCGAGTGTGTTTTACTACGGGGATCCCAGCTTGTTCGAAGGCAAAAAGATCTCCCCCTGGCAGGCGGCTGAAATCCTCGCTGCCCCCGATCGCTTGGGGCCCACCTTGGGCATGTGGGTCTTCGGCTTGGGCATCGTGGCCATGGCGTTGTCCTCTATCACCATGCAGATGCTCTGTTCCGGATTTGCGCTGTGCGAAATGTGCGGCTGGGAAGCCAAGGGCGCGCGCTACCGGTTGGGCATGATGCTGCCGGCTATCGGGGTGTTGGGATCCGTATTCTGGGGCGACATGCGCCTGTGGATCGCGGTTCCCACCAACGTGTTCTGCGGCTTTTTGTTGCCGGTGACATACATCGCATTCATGTTGCTGAACCGCAATCGCAACTATCTTGGAGACGATACGCCCAAGGGCCCCTTGGCCGCGTTGTGGACCGCAGGCATGGTTGTATCGATTCTCGTGCTCGTTATTTTCTTGAGCTGGTTCACCTGGAACCAAGCCCCCGGCTGGTTGGAACAGCTGACCCGATGAAAGTCGTCTGCAGACTGGGTTCCCGCGAGATCGAACTCGACGACGGGGGACTCGCGCCGTATCAGGCGAAGCTCAAGGCGCTCGGAAGTGTGCCTCCCGCCCGCTTGGTGTACGCGGCCGCCCACGTGGTCATGCTCGACACGTATGCGGACATTTCCCACACCCTTGAGGCGGCTGTCCCCACCGCCGAAATCTCGCCGCACATCGATTGGGAAGGCACATTGGCCTTGCGCAAGCGGCTGGATCAACTCGGGTTTGGTATCGCGGAGGCGATGGATACGGCGCAACGCTTTTTCATTGGCTGGGACAATGCGCTACGGCTGATCGAAACCACCGGCGCCGCACGTTTGGCCCACGGTTTCATCGCGGGTGCCGGCGTCGATCATCTGGAGGTGGTCCGTAGCGAGGACGAATTGGTCGCCGGGGTCATCTATCAAGCCCGCGCCATTCAAGCCGCCGGGGGTTACGCGATCCTGCTGCCGCTGGTTTGGCTCACTCAAAATGGCTGCAGCGAAGAAGACTATTTGAGCATCTATGGCCGCATCTTCGCAGGGCTGGAAGGCCCTCTCTTCGTGCATTGGCTAGGCGAAATGTTCATGCCCGCGCTCAAGGGATACTTCCCCGGCCAGAGCTTTGAGCGCATCATGGCGCTGGATGCCAGCAAAGTTCGCGGCGCTAAACTCTCGCTGCTGGATGCCGATTTGGAACGCAGCCTGCGTGCGGATTTAGCCACCCGCGGCCAGATCATGCTGACGGGAGATGACTTTCACTTCGGCGCATTGATGGCGGGTCCACCGACGGAGCACACCGTGCGCATCGGCGATCAAACGGTCCCCTTGGGTGATTTCAGCCACGGACTGCTCGGCATCTTCGACGGCATCGCCGCACCCGCCAGCGTCGCCCTAGGTTTTCTGGCCCACGGCGACGAAGCCACCTATCGCGAGCTCATGAATCCCTGCGAGGCGCTTGGCAAGCACCTTTTCCAAGCACCCACACAACACTACAAGGCAGGGCTTGCTTTCTTGTCCTGGCTCAACGGCGCGCAACCCAACCCGATGCTGGTCCGCCACGAGCAGCGCGCCCGCGATCTGAATCACTACATCGAAGCAGCCCGTTTAGCCTCCCTGGCCGGCGCTTTGGAAAACGCAGAGCTAGCAGCCGAACGTCTGCAGGATTACGCGCAGGTCTGAAAACCCCAAGCGAATACAGCCTCGGCGGATGCCGTATCTCTTAGGAGCTCAATCTCTCCGCCAGCTCGCTGGAGGAGTGGGACTTGGCATCGCCGCAGATGGCGATGCGGGCTTTGATCTTTTCGGCTGTGGCGCGCTCGGGGACTTGGTCGGCGGTCCAGTCGGTGCCTTTGCAGTAGACGGTGGGGCGCAGGGTTTCGAGGAGGGCGTCGGCTGTGGGCTCGGTGAAGCTGGTGACGTAGTGCACACACTCGAGGGCGGCGAGCACTTCCATGCGTTCGGCGAGCGGGACTAGGGGCCGGCCTTGGCCTTTGTTGCCGCGTACGCTTTCGTCGGAGTTGAGGGCGACGACTAGCAGGTCGGCCTCGTTGGCGGCGGCTTGCAGGAGGCGGATGTGGCCCACGTGCAGAAGGTCGAAGCAGCCGTTGGTGAGTGCGATGGTGCGGCCGGCTTCGGTTTGGCGTTGCAGGAGGGGCGCCAGGTCGGTGTAGTTTTCGATGACGTCGGCGCTCATGAGAACTTCTCCATCATTTCGCGGGCGGCGGCTAGGGCGCGCTCGGGTTTGATGCGGGTCATGCAGCGGTGGTCGGTGGGACACACCTTGAGGCAGCAGGGGCGGCAGTGCACGGGTTCGATCAGTACGCGTTGGCGCTCCAGGTGGTGGTGCGTGGTGCGGTGATCGGTGGGGCCGATGGGGACTACGACGGGGATGCCTAGGGCGACGGCAAATTGGCGCGGGCCGGTGTCGTTGGCGATGACCAGGCGCGAGCGTTCGACCAGGGCGGCGACTTGGCCCAGGGAAAAGACGGGGTCGGTGAGCGGGAAGCAGGGGCCCTTCATCGCATCGGCGATGCGGTGGGCGATGGCTTGTTCGCCGGGACCGGTGGGGATGATGGCTTGCAGGCCGTCCTCGTCCCGGAGGAGATCCAGGGTGGCGGCGAAGTGTTCGACGGGCCACAGTTTGCTCGCTCCGAAGGCCGCGCCGGGGATGACCGTGCACAGGGGTTTGGAGAGGTCGACGCCGGCGGCGATCAATTGCGTCTCGACCATTTGGCGCGACTCGTCGCTGATCGGCACGTCCAGTTGCTCACCGTCGTCGGGTAAACCGAGGGCGCGCGGCAATACCAGGTAGCGGTCGATCATGGACACGGGCACGCGCCGCCGGTCTTCGCCGGGCGGGTGCAGACGATGGGTGAGCATCGTGTGGCGCATGATGTCGCGGCTGTAACCCAGACGCATGGGAATGCGCGCCATGAAGGGTGCGAAGGCGCTGCGCGGGGAGTCCGGGAACATCACCGCCATGTCGAATTCGTGCTCTTTGAGGCGCCGAATGCGTTCGCGCGTGTTCGCAAAACCCTTGCCGGGATCGGGCAGGAAATGATCCACGTACGGCAGGTCCTCGAGGATCGTGTTCAAGTGCGCGCGGCCTTCGACCCACAGCTCCGCGTCGGGGAGGCCTTTCTTGAGCGCGCGCAGGGCGGGCGTGGCCATGACCACATCACCGACCCAGTTGGGGATGCGAGCTACGATGCGCTTGGGTTTATCCCAATCGGTCCAGATGCGCGAGGGCGGAACGCGGAGGACGGGTTCGTTGGCGTCGGTCACAGGTTTAGGGGCGCAGAAGCCAAAAGAGGCCTAGAGGAAGAAGTCGCTGCCGGCTGCGGTGGCTTCGATGGATTCGGTAGCGTTGCGCGGATCCTCGATCATGGAATCGATCCACCAGTTCACCTTGTTGTACAGGCAGGTCACTTCAGCGCACTCTTCTTGTGCGTTGAAGTCTTTTAGCAAACCCGCCAGTTGACCGTTGGTTTCGTTGGCGGCTTCTTCGCCGGCGTAGGCTTCCTTCTCGGCGATTTTTGCCTTTTCCACGCCGCGGTGGGCGGGGCAGTTGAAGAGGCCGGTGGGCGTCAGCACTTGGCGCAGGGCCTGCATGTGGCAGGTGCGCGGTTGGCGCGTGTAGTCCTTCCAGGAGTTTTCTTCGAGCAGGCGCAAGTTGATGCTTTCGAAGACTTGGAAGGAACTGCTTTGCAGCTCCTTGGCTTCGTTGACCGCGCTGCGGATGTTCGCAACGACTTTGCTTTCTTCGTCGGAGATCTTGGACGGATCCATCACTTCGGCCCCGTCGCTTTGGCGTTCGAGCACGGGCTTGAAGGAGATGTAGTCGAAGCCGTACTCGCGGGCGCGCGCGGCGGCGGGCACGATCTCGTGGATGTTCTCGAGCAGGGAATTTTCCTCGCGCGAGGCACCCGACCAAATGATCACGTAGCTGAAACCTAGTTTGGGCTTCGGGTACTCGGCTTTCAGGTCGCGCATGGAAGCGCAGATGACATCCAGATTGATGTCTTTCGAATTGGGCTTGTGCATGGCCACGAACAGTTCGTTCGAAGCGGAGTCCAACGACAATCGGATCCAATCCTGCTCGTCCATAAAGGCTGCGGCCTCTTGCAAGCGATCCCCGCGGCTGCCGTTGGAAACGACGGCCACTTGGAGCTGCATTTCCTCCTTGAGGAACTGAACGAAGGCTACGAATCCCGGGTACAGGGTGGGCTCGCCGCCCCCGATCAGAATCACCGAGCGCAAACCGTGGGCGGCCATCCAACGAATGGACTCGCGCAGGTTTTTATCGGCCAGGCGATGGCCGGTGTTCAGGATGTCCCAGTCGATGCAGTGGGTGCATCGATAGTTGCAAGCCACGGTCAGGTCTAGGTTGATCGAAATGGGCGAGCGCTTGGGCGCAGCCGGTGCGGCGCTGCCGTCGGCCTCAGCCTGGCGCACGAGTTTGCGCCACTCCACGTATTCACGCAGGTGGTCGACCACATCGGGCTGGCGCAGCTTGGCGCTGAAATCGTGAATGGCGTGGGTCAAGAATCGTTCTGGGGGAAGGCTGCCAAGAGGTCGGTCAGCATTCGGGCGCGGTCTAAGATGGGAGCCGTGCTTGGGGGGGCTGTGCCGCTCAGGGTGCGGCCCAGGTTTTTCACGAACTCGCGCAGGTGGAGTTCCATGGGATCAGGGGCCAGCACTTGCCGGCTCCCGTCGCCTAGGAATATAGCGTAGTCCGAGGCGCGAATCAGGCGATCGGCGCGCCTAGAACCGAATTGAAACCAAGCGGGGCGTGGGCGTTCGGGCGAGTCCTCGAGGAATATCGTGCATTCCAGGTCCTGGGTGGGGCCTTGGAAGCGAAAATCGACCCTGACGCCGCCCTGGTCGCCGTTGGCTTCGACCCGCACTTGGGAGACCCGAGCGGGACCCGGGTCCCGGCCTTGCAGCAGGCTCAAGGGATGGGAGAGCGAGTCGCTGCCCATGTGTACGCCCTGGGCGGAGGGGGAGAGGCCCATAGCGAAGCGCTGCGGAGCTGCGAGCGAATCCTGGCCAAAGAGCTCCGCGTAACTTGCGAGCAGCCGTGGCCACTGACAGTTTTCTTCGATCAGCAGCTGGGCTCGACCGAATTCACCGAGCAGATCCTCTAGGCCTTCGCTGGCGTTGCGACCCTGCAGGACGAAAGGTTTTTCGCACAGCACATGCAGTCCGTGCTCGACGGCTTGGCGCAGGTAGTCGGCGTGGGTTCCTGGCGGGCTTAAGATCGCGAGCGCGTCGACTTTGTGTTCATTGAGCAAGGCGCTTAGATCCGTGTAACCCGCGCAGGTCAAACCTGCGAGGCTCTCGAGCTCAGCGGCAGCCTGCGCATTGTTCGCTTGGCACGTGCCTAGGAACGCGGGGATTGTGGCGCCCGCTTGGGCGAGGAACTTGGCCACGAACGGACCCAAACCCTGGTGGGCCCGGCGGGCTCCAATCAAAGCAATAGAGGGCGAAATCATGCTTTGCCTGTTTTGGATTCGATGCCCAAGCGGTCGTACTTCCCGGCGACTTTTGCGGGCAACTCGTGGGCGAAGCAGCCGAGCTGAGGGATGAACCCCAAGTGGTCGGCCAGGCGCGTCAAGGCCACCTCGGTTTTCATGTCCGGGATCTCGCCCGTGCGCGTGCGGCGCAGGGCCTCGCTCAATTCGAGCTTGATGATTTGGCCCCATTCCTCCATGACCGACCCGTCGCCCTCGCCGCCGCTGGCGTGCTTCAATTCCGTGGAGGCCACGGTGAAGTACAGTTTTTCGTCGCCGGTGCCGGGGCTAGCAAAGGTCTCGCCGCCCAGCATTTGGAAGTGGCTGGCGGGCACCTTTGCGCCGGCCTCTTCGTCGGCTTCGGCCGCCGCGCGCTTTTGCATGCCGGGCAAGCCCGGGGGATCCGTGGGTTCGACCATGCCCGCCACGACCTCCAGAATGGTCAGGTACTCCCGGGGATCGGGGTGCACGAAGCTCGAGTCCTTGCGCAGGTAGATCGGGACCCGGGGAGCCTCGCGCAGCAGGACCTGAATACGCCCCTGGGGGTCGATTTCGTAGAGCACGGCCACCACGGCATCGCTGCCCGGCCGGTGTAAAACATCGCAGGGATAGGGTTCGGAGGTGCTGCCGTCCCCGTAGCGATTTCTCACGAGTAGTCGCCTGAGGGTCAGGTAGCCCTTGTCGCAGGTGCCTTCGGAAGTGCGGTCCTCGACGATCTCGATTGCCAAAAGAGTGTTGCCCATAAGCGGCCATGGTATCGCCACGGGAGGGGGGGAAGCCCTGCTCAATCTCGTTTCAAGGCGTTGGCTAGGGGTGGTAAAGCCGTTTTAAGCTCTAAAAGCTAGGAAAACTCAATTTGGGTAGGCCTGGAGGTCGACCCCATAGGTATGCGCCTCTTCGTCCTAGCCGCATGCCTGTTCGGCATGATCTCCTGCATGGCCCCCCAAGCCCGGGGGCCCGAGCCCACGCTTGCGTTGGAGCTCCGAGGTGGCGCCCACGAGTTGCAGCAGGCCTTCAATCACTATTCGGACCGGCCGCGTTTGGTGGTTTTGGCTCCGCCTAGCTGCGCGCAAACCCTGGTCGCCATGGGCGAGATTCGCGCGGCGCTCGACAAGCTATCCGGCGACAAGCCGGTGACATGGTTGGTGGTGTGGCAGGACGACCTGCCCGCCGATGACGCGCAAGCCGCAGATCGAGCCAGCTCTAGCCTAGGTTGGAAGCGCACGGTCTATTTTCACGACGGCTATGGTGCCGCTAGCCGCAAGCTAGCGCGCGGCACCGTTTTGTCGGGCGGTCTAGGTCGAGCCTTCCTCTATTATCCCGCCGGTCTCTCCTGGGGTGAACATCCGCCCGAGCCCGCCGCTTGGGTGCATTGCATGGGCCGCCTCACGCCCGAAAACGCCGAGCGGCCCGAACGCATGGCCCAGGCCATGGCCAGTCGTTGGGTGCAATTAGAGGAGTAGTGGGGTATTGGGAGGTCCAGTTGCGCAGTCACAGCGGCCTTTCACAGAAGTGCATAGGCACATCGGTAAGGTTTCGAAGTTCAGACGGGTAGATTGGGTCCTCTGCGTTTCCAGTGGGGTTAAGTAGGTTCAGGCACTGAGAGCGTACGGAACGTCTTGGGCTTAGGTTTGCATCCGGCAGAATGAGAGACGTATCTATCGACTCTGTCGAAGCCCAAATCAATTGAGCTTGTTGTTACAGAGCCAGGCACGAAGCTGGAGGGCTCTGTTCAGTTCGAGGTGGGGAGGACGGCTGGGGAGTGGCATGTGGAGCTATTCATACCTCACTCGTAGGAATGCAAGCATATAAAAGAGCCCCGCGTCCTTCGGCAGGACGC
>JBLFXY010000104.1:0-12689 GCA_047611645.1 Glaciecola sp. | reverse complement strand
GACGACGCTTCCTCCAGCTGCAGGGTGCTCGTAGCGAGCACCGGCTGTACAGACTCTACGCCGGTGAGGTGAGCCTCCACGCCGGCCTTTTGGCGGCTGAGGGACATGGAAATAGCTGTACCGATTCCATCATCGGACGGTCTCAGGATTCGTTTACCCGTGGCGATCTGTTCTTGCGCCCTAACGAGAGTGATCAGGTTGCGCCTGATGCCTGCAGCAACTAAATCGAAGTTTGATTTTTGAGTCGGTCGTATAGTCATGACTAGATTAGGGAGAGCACTGTGTCTTGGAGCTGTTGAATCACTTGGATGTACCGGGCGGCTGCGGAGTACGATTGCTCGTACCTGATCATGTCTACGAGTTCTTCATCCACGTTGACGCCAGAGACCTCTTGGCGCCTTGCGTCCAAGGACGAGACCAGCCCGTCAGCCACTGCCGAAGCGCTCTGGGTCGATGCGATGTTGAATCCAACGTCGCCCACGACCTGGCTATAAAACTCGGGGATCGAAACTCCGAAGGCGTCACTCGAAGTGTCCTGCAAGCTCAGAATTTTCAAGAGCGAGCCGTTGTCGCCTGTGGTTCCAAGGCTTGAATATGAAAGCCGACTAGGATTTTCCTGGATGTCCGTTGCGATGCCAAGCGAATCAGCACCATCGCCAACGAAAAAGGAATTCACCCCAAACGCAGCGAGAATATCGCTCGAGTCTGAATCCGCGATCCAGTCCTGCTTGAACACTTCACGGTTGGTTGCGGAGACCTCGCCAAAAGCAAAGCTGATTTCCAATCCATCACCCACATCGAGGTGAGTGCCTGGGACATAGCCTTCACCCACGTCCAAAACTGCAACGGGCGAACCATCCTCACTTACGACCTGAATTTGCAGACCGGGTGTGCTTCCAATCACCCCGTCCCCAAGCGGTTGGTAGTAAACCGTACGGTTAGTATCTCCTGTATATCGGCCGTATGCCTCGACGGAGGTACTTGTGTCGCGACCTGTGGCACTCTCGCCCACGTTGAACCCTAAGGCCCCCAACGAAGTGCCGCCCGTGACCGCCACCGTCTCGGTGCTGCCACCATTTAGACTCTGGAATACGAGGCGATCACCAACCGCTGCGGCGCGTACGCCACCAGCGGTCATGGCAGGATCCTCATTGATGATGTTCGCGATTTCGCTGGAGGTAGCGTTGGCTATATCAGCAAAGTCGCCGGTCGCGAATGCAAGCGAGATCGGTCCAGAGCCCCCGTCCAAAACGATCGTACTGCCCGCGGCTAAATTGTAAGGGCCTCCAAGGGTGGACCCGAGGGTCGCTCGACTTCCACCCAAACTTCCCGCATCATCGGGTTCCCCGTCCAATCGCGCGCTGAAATCAAACTTGAAGCCAGAGTCACTGAACAGGTTCAAGCGCCCTAAGGAATCCAAACCCGCGTTCATATGGTCGATTTCGTTGAACGCGGTCAAAAGCCCCTGCACTGACATTCGTTCGGGATCGATATCGATGGCTTCGGTGCGGACTTCACCGGTGGAGCTATCCTGAAGACTCACATACAGACGTCCGTCTTGGATTTCGAAGGGGAGTCCAGCGCTGGATAGCTGTGTACCCAACCGCTCGGCGCTACTTTCGCCCGGAACAGCTTCTTCGCTCGACAGCAAGGTGAAACCTCCCGACTCGGGCGTGCCTGTACTGTGGGCTCGGTTGACCTCGAGGATCATGTTGCGCGCCAAGTCATCCAGTTGGGATTGAAGGTTCGGGAGGAATTCATCACGGAAGCTCAAAAGCCCTCCGATCTGCCCGCTGCCGGCATTCAAAGGGGGGCTACTGCCCTCAATGAATAGATCCGGATCTCCGTTGTCATTCTGATCGAGCCGCAATTCGTACACGGATTGGCTGCCGACTAAAACACGTCCGGCGACCATGACATGCACGGCACCGCTCTGCTGCTCGGAGTATTGAATGTCGACCTGCTTCGCCAACTCGCGCAATTGGACCTCGCGTTGATCGCGCAGGTCATTGGCCGGCTGCTGGGAGGCTTCGATCGAAACGATTTCGCGGTTGAGCAACAAGATCCCCTCGGCAAGGCGATTGGCCTCATCCGTGTGAAAGCTCAACTCTTGCAGATTGTCCTCGCGCGCATCCCTCAAGGAGGAACTAAGGTGGTTGAATTCATCGGTCAGGTTTAGACCGGTTTGCACCATGGAGTTGCGCAACACATCGTCACCAGGTTCGGTGGAAAGCCGCGCAACGGAGTTGAAGAAACCATCGAAGAGCGAACCAAGTCCGTTCTCCCCCGGCTCCGAAAGCAGCTCTTCGATGCGTGTCATACCCTGCAACTGGATGCCGTAACTCTCTGCAACGGACACCTGTGATCGAATACGGTTGTTCAGCAAGTCGTCGGAGATTCGCCGAACGCTGTGAGTATCCACACCTGCGCCCACCAGGATCCCCCCCATACGGAGAGGCGTGGCTGCGGAAATGTCCGTCCGCTGCCGACTGTACCCAGGCGTGTTCGCATTGCTCAGGTTGTGACCCACTGTATCGAGTTGCGCCTGTGCCGCACGCAAGCCCCGCAGGCCAACCGATAGTCCTAAAATACTCATGGTTTATGCCTCCGCGTCTAGTAGACGGCCTTGTTCTTCCATTGGATCGCCGCCGTGCCCCTCAAACAGGACATTCATCACATCCAGAATGACGGACCTATGCATGTGCGCTGTCGCACTAACCATGCGGCTAGCTTCGGTCACTTGCTTTAGCTTGTCGGCGAGTTCAGTGCGCATTTCCAGCAGTTCTGATCCGCCTTCCCCCATGCGCTCAGCGATGCTGCGTAGAGTCAGCACGTTGGGGCTGACCTGCCAATGCTTGCCCAAGCTATCGAAGATCGCCTGGCGTCGTGTTTCGCGACTGCGGCTCGTCTTGTCTTGCTCTTGGACCTTCGCAAGTGCATCGTCCAACAGTTGGGGATCCCGTTGGGACATGGACTCCCTAAGTTCCCGTAGGGAATTTAGGCGGGTTTCCTGCGCGGCCGATTCATCACGAATCCAAGCGGAGAGGTGGTTCCAGATGGCCTGCGGCATTGAAAGAATGCTAGTCATTGCTGTCTCCTTTTTTGTCGATGGGCACAGCGGCTTGCGCACCCATGGAAGCTTTTAGTTGCCCGGCCAAACCGAGGCCATTCGCCCGAGAGAGTGACTCTGCGATCTTTTCATCAAACCAAGCGTTGTAAGTATCGTTGCCCGGACCTGCCGGAAAAAATCCGTCCTTCAGGGTAGAGCGCATCTCCTTGACGAGCATGGTGGCCATGAGTTTCTCGAACTCCTTGGCTGCCTTTGTGACCTGTTGGCCATCTCCAAGTCGTTGAGCCTTTTCGAGTTGCACGTTGGCCAGATTTTGACCTGCGCTGGCTCCTAAGCCTGGCATTGAAAAGCCGTCCATTAGAGTCTCCTAATATCGGCGACCAAAAGGCCCCCGTCGGACATGGCGGTAAGTATGCTGATCAGGTCGCGGGGCGACGCTCCGAGCACATTGAGAACATCTACAACCTCTTGCAGTGTCACGGCCTCAGGGATCGCGGTGAGCGCTCCGGGCTCCTCCACTACCAGTATGTCCGTACGCGGTGCGACTGAAGTCGTGCCACCCGAGAGCCCGCCGGGCTGACTGACTTGGGGCGTCTCTGCGACCGTCACCACGATAGCGCCATGGGCGATGGCGCCAGGGCGCAAGCGCACATCTCCGCCGATCACAATCACGCCCGTGCGTTCGTTAATGATTACGCGCGGCGCATTGTCACTTTGTATTTCTCTTTTGAGGAAGCTGTTCAGGTAGGCCACGTGACCAGATTCCGGCAGGTCCAGCGGAACCGCGACCTGCACCGTACGGCCATCGGTTTTGACAACGGCTGCGTTGGGATACATACGATTGATCGTTTCCGCCACTGCGATCATGTTTCCAAAGGTTCCTTGGCCCTTCTTGGAATCTAAGTGGATGAATCCGTGCTTGCTAGTGATGCTCGTGGGAACTTCGGTTTGAACCTTCCCTCCGGAGGGTAGGAGGCCCACATTATTGTGGTTCTTAGTAGTAGAGCCCGCATCACCCGCAGTTGACGTGGCATTGATCGTGATAGGCCCCTGCGCCGTCGCATAGACGTAGTTGTAGTTGGGTCCAAACAGCTCACAGTCCCAAAGGACGCCGCCGCTTAGGCTTTTGGCATCGCCGATTGTGGATACGCGCACGTCGATCGTATTTCCAGGTTTGGCGCCCGGGGGAATCTCGGCTTCCACGCGCACAACCGCCATGTTCTTGGAAGACAATTTCGTCGCATCCACAGTCATTCCGAAGTTGCGCAGGTTGTTCGCCATGAAGTTCTTGACCAGATCACCGGTGTCTCCCGTGCCAGCCAAACCGGTCACGACCCCAAATCCAGAGACGGCGTTGAACTCCATCCCGCGCACTGAGACCACGCTGCCGATCGGCGTGCTGAGTGTCTTGGCGATGACCGGGCGATTGACGCCCGGGCCGGTGGGTTGGTTAGGTCGGCTATAACGAGCCCGGGAAACCAGGCCAGAGTCCGCCGGTGTCTGCAGGCTCGAGCTGTCCAGCTTGACCCGGACGTCGGCTTGGCTCCTTGCCCCTTGGGCAAAGACGAGCGTACTGCTGAGGCCAACGACCGCGAGATTCTTGATGATGTTCTTCATGTTGATATTCCGTATCTCTTAGAAAGGCCAAATCCAGTCCAGGACACCGTGCAACCAACCATTGAAACCGCGGCGCCGGGTAGTGTTCGTCAAGGGGCCGGTTCCGGAGTAGCTGACGCGAGCTTCGGCAACCTGTTCAGACATCACTGTGTTATCGGCCGCCACGTCCAAACGACGAATGATGCCTCCGATCTCGATAACCTTGACCTCCTGATCGATTCGGATCTCGCGACGGCCGCGAATGACAAGGTTCCCATTCGGAAGCGTGTCCACAACCACAGCTGTGAGTCGGGCCGTAAAGCTGCCTTTCTTTTCGTAGTTGGCTGCGCCGGCAAAAGAATCCGCTCGACTTCCACCGATTCCGGGGAGGGTCGAAAATGCGTCCGAATTGATGTCGAAGTTGGTCAGTCGATAATTCAAGGATGAGTCCTTGGTCAAATCCGACTTCTCTTCGTTTTTAACATCTTGGGTTTCGCTGATCACAACGGTGACCAGGTCCCCGACGCGGCGAGCCGTCGGGCTTGCGCCCATGCGGACTGGTGTCGAGAGCGGGTTGTAGATCGAGCCGCGGCGGGCTTGCGCGGAACTGAGGTCTGTCGTACCCAGCACGAGGAAGAGGCCGACGAGAACGTAGCGGAGAGTTTTCATAACTTGGAAGAGGGGGTTCATGATCAGCGAAGGTCCACTTGAATTCGGTTTTTAGCGACGACGGTTCCTGTGAGCTCTCTGCCATTTACGTCGAGCCGGATACGGATGGAATCACCAATGCGTCCGTCGGATAGGGCGACGCCTGCGCTCCTCGCTGCTACGAGTCCAGAACGAACCTCGACTTGCACGCGATGGCCTTGTGTGACAACAATCTCACGGGTCACGTCGCTGGAGTAGATGGGATCGCCCGGAGCGAGGTCCTTAGCAGCCACAGCATCTTGAAGTTTCCTGTAACCAAGGGGTTGGCCGTTGGAACCTGCCACTCGTTTGCGTCGTTCCTTCTGAAACATGTCAGAGGTGAGCTTCTGGCCCTTGGGAACGCGAACGTTCAGGACAATCACGTCTTCCCAGACTTCGACCGCCCAGGTAGTCCATTGCGTGCGCCACAGCTCACCGTCCACAAGAATGTCTACGGCAACGCCTTGCAAACCCTGTTCAACAGGCCCGGTGGCCGCACGAGCGCGAACCTCCACGCCCTTCTTGCCCGTGGGCGCCGGAATGTCTTGAAGGGTGCCGGTCAGGGATATCTGTACGTCGCTACCTTTGAATTTGGCTTCCACGACTTTGAAAGCGCGGGCCTTAAGGGTGTCCGCGGAGACCACTTTTACGGCGGGGAACACCCGGCATGCAAGTGAACCCTCGAAGGTGACCTCTGCTTCCGGAACCAGCGATTTGATTTGCTGATTCAAGCGAACACTGTGCAGCAGGCGGCTGTAACCGGGGGCAGGCACATAGCCGAGCGCAATGAAGCGCACGCGCTCGACCTCCAGGTGGTTCTCGCCGGAAACCTTGGCAATATCGCCCAGTCGAAGACTCAAGCCAGAGACTTCAACCTTTGCGGGAAGTTGCACGGTCACTCCGCCGAAACTCAGTAATAGGGTGGCTAGTAGCATTTTGATTTAGCGGATTAGTTGACCGACGGTCTGGAGCATCTCGTCAGAGACTTGGATCGCACGACTGTTCACTTCGTAGTTGCGTTGGGCCACGATCAGGCTCACGAGCTCTTCCACCGTGGTCACGTTGGAACGCTCAAGAGATCCTTGCTGAATCATTCCGGCACCGTTTTGGCCAGGTGCGCCCGTTGTGGCCGCGCCCGAACTTGCGGTGGCGGACAACTGGTTCGCGCCTTCGGCGTGCAATCCCATGGCGTTCGGGAAGCGCGTCAGCTGCATCGTTCCCGCAGTTGTGTTGACGCCCTGATTATTGCGGTAGCTCACAACGCCAGACTCGGAAACGTTGATAGCCATAATGCCGGGGGGCAAAGTGATCGGCGGGTTCAGAGAACCACCGTTGGCTGTACGCAGTAGTCCGTTTTGGTCTCGACGGAATGAACCGTCTCGCGTGTAGTACGTCTGGCCGTTCGGTTGATCGATCGCGAAGAAACCCTCGCCCTGGATCGCCAGGTCAAAGGGGTTTCCAGTGAGCTCAAGTTGGCCCTGTTCCATAACCATGGCGGAACCGGCAACCTTGGTACCACTGCCTACCTGCAAACCTGTGGCGTCCACAATGCCGGAACCGAGCTCAGCGCCCTGGTTGCGGTAGGTTTGATAGTAGAGCGATTGAAACGACAGGCGGTTCTTCTTAAACCCGTTCGTATTCGCGTTGGAGATATTGTTGGCAATGGTGTCGACCTGCATCTGTTGGGCTTTCATACCCGATGCGGCCGTTAGGAGAGATCTCAGCATTGTCTTATTCGCTTAGTTGAGGAGAAGGTGTTCGGTTATTTGCCGCGGTTCAGGCGACGGTAGGATTGATCGATTTGGCTGATGATCTGACTGGATTGTTCGAATTTGCGTTGAACGGAGATCATGGCCACAAGCTCGCTGACTGTGTTCACGTTGGAACCCTCTAGAGCTCCCTGCGCGACTTGGCCGGTCGCAGGCTCGCGCTCTAAATCCTGGGGAGCGATCCAGTAACCATCCTTCGAATTGTCCAACTTTGTGTCGTCGACAAATGCAACGAGGCGCAAACGGCCCAATTGGCGGTTGGCTTGGCTGGCGTTTCCAGCTTTGTCCACGACAATGGCCTCGCCTGTGGACTGGATATTGGCTTGAACGCCATCCCAAATGAGCGGATAGCCCTCTGAGGTGACGACCACGCCATCACCCGTCATACGGAACTCTCCATTGCGGGTGTACAGCTCACCTTCCGGGGTTTCGATTGCGAAGAAACCTTCGCCTTGGATCGCCAAGTCGAGCGCATTGCCCGAATTGACTAGAGCGCCCTGAGAAAAGTCATTCCGCTCGCTCATCTTCAACCCTATATGGGCCGCCTCCATACGCCCCAACCAGGCACCATGGCTAGAGGCCATACGGCGTTTGAATCCCGGCGTATTGGCATTGGCCAAATTCGACGTAATAGATTCAAGACGCTTTTCATGGGCCAACATGGCTGTGGATGCGTGGGAAAGACCGTTCATGCTCGCTTACAAGCAATGCATGTGCCAAGTGCGGAATCCGTACACCAAAAGCCCCAAAGGCCCATCTCCTACCGCCACATTGCCCAAGGAGGAAAATCTTTCCCTAGTCCACTAGGTATTTAATTCCTAAGCAGAAGTAATCCCTGCAATCCAAACTCACGCCACGGTTCGGGCCAATCCACCAATTCGGCCTCACTCAGCGGCGGAAATGGCCACTGATTCATAGCGCGGACCAGTTGCCTGGCCACAACCACGCGCCGCACATCCAGCAGCCGTGCAACGCTTCGTGCTTCGGTGAATTCACCCGCCTGAAGAGCCTCCCGGAGTACGGTTCTCAAACGGTCCAAAGGCACCCGATCACCTTCCGGATTCGCGAGGCTTGCCGCCGCCTCCAAAAGCACCCCAAATTCCTTTCCTTGCGGCCCCTTAGGCGCCTGCTCAGCCGTCCACGTAGCCTCATAGTTGCCCAATGCCAAATGAACGTGCAAGCGATCCCCTTCAAGGCGCTGTACCAAACTACCCAGATACATAAACCCGACACACCCGCCCAGTACCAAGCCCGCGCGCCCCAACAGCCGGATACGTCTCAAGAAACGCATCTTGAACACTTCATCGAAAGCTGCGCGATGCAAAAACGTCACCCTCCGCGCCGTACTGAAATGCCTCCAACCCCCTCGATCTCGGTTCCCGCCGCCCACGCGCTCGAGAGCCTGAATCAAGGCTTCGGGGTCTCCGGTCAGCTTCATACTGAACAGATCCGCCTCTAACTCAAAACGCCGCGAAAGCCACCCGAAGCAAACGTACCAAAGGGCAAGAATTCCAGCGAGCATACAAAAGCCCAGCAATCCTTCCGGCGACATCAAAGCCCATATAAGAAGGTCACCACCAAGCAAAAAGAACACCGACCAGCCGATAAAAATCGGTACGTGATGTCGCTTGGCATGGCCAATTTCGTGTCCGTAAACGCAGGCCAACTCACGTGCACCCAACATGGATAACAGCGAGTCGCTCAACAGGACAATTCGGAAGCGCGAGGACATGCCAACAATGGCAGCGTTCGCCACCATGTTGTCTGTTTTCCACAACAGCACTTTGCGCGCCTTGAACGCTGCCTGCGAAGCTACATCCTCAAACAGTTGCCTTGCCGGGCCCTGGGGGAGCGGGCTCGTATCCCACGTATTGCTCAATAGAGTCGGCATGAACGCGCCCAATAGAACGGTGATGCCGAGGAAGTACATACCTCCGAACAGTTCAACAGATTCGATATTGACGCGCCAAACTTCACTGCGCGCGCTGACCACCGAAACCAGCATGTAGAGGGCTAGCGGCGACATCGCTGCGAACAACGAGCGTACTTCAAGCCGAACCTTGCGCAGCACGGGGCTCAAGCTTCCGCGCTCTACCAAGGCTTCCGCATGAATCGCTGCCACCTGAAAGGCAACAAACGGAGCAAAACAAACCACCAACCCCCAATCCGGCCAATCGTCATAGCGCAGAGCTTGACCCGCCCAACCCCGAACCCAATCCACCCACCCCAGGAATCCCAACGAAATGCCAAACGCAATCACGCCGGAATACTGAGAGATGCGAGCCACGTGCGTCGCGGTTCGGAATCCCCTCCTAACTGCCCAGTAGCGCCACAAAGCCGTCGTGGCATAGGGCAAGCCCAAAAGCAGAGGCATCCAATGCACGCGCACTTCCGCCCCGGCCTCCTGGAGAACACCCCCGATGAGCGCCACAACGGCGAGCAAAATGTGGACTAGGTATTTCATGCCGGCCCCGATACTAGCGATCGAACCCTCATTGGGTGATTCGCTGATCCTTTAGTCGCAATGAATCCCACTGGGCGCCACCTTGCAGCCAAAGGCCATGGGTATCGCGCCCCACAAGCAATTCGCCTCCGCTGAGCTTCAATGTCAAGGGCTTGCGGATCAGCGTCGTGCCGAAGAGCGCATGTGCCACGGCGCACGCCCCGCTGCCACAGGCCTCCGTCTCGCCCACGCCGCGCTCCCAAACACGGACTCGCGGCTGGTCGAGACCCCCAAACACAAACTCCACGTTGGTGCCATTTGGAAACTGCGGGTGCGCGCACAGGGCCGGACCCAGCACCTGAACTTCCAACTCGGAAACGGTGTTGGCCTCGACGACGAAGTGGGGATTGCCCATTGAGATGGAAATGCCACGAACCGTTCGGCCGCACACCTCTAGACTCAATGCGCCGTCGATTAGTTTGGGCTCTCCCATGGAGACCAACGACTGAGAGGCCCCGTGGGTGAGCGCATCTACAAGGCGATCCCCCGCATCGGTTTCCACCAAGAATTGAGGACTTGAAACGAGGCCTTCGTCAAAGGCCACGCGCGTCAAGCAGCGCAGGGCGTTGCCACAAGCTTCCGGTCGGCTGCCGTCCACATTAAAGATAACCATGCGCACATGCCCTTGGCCTTCGGGCGGCAACAAGAGAACCAATCCATCCGGCTGATGACCTTCAGCGTTGCGCCAATCAATTGAGTATTGTGCGAACGTCCGGGCCCAGTCCGCTCCCGCTTGCAACCAGGATCCCGCACAGGCCGCCGACAGAGCATCCACTAGTACAAAGCGATTGCCCGCTCCGTTCACCCAGTACAACTTGGTTTCGGTACCGTTGCCTAGGCCTTCGGGCCATTGTCCTTTAAGACAGACGGTCACGAACTTTACCTGTGTTTTTAAAGTGCAGCTTGGCCACCAACCCGAGGGAGTCCCACCCGTGTCGCTCCACAAAGTTCACTCCGCAACGATCCACTGGAAAACCCGCACCCTTATGCAGTTCCATGCTGAAGCGATCGCTGAGATCGGCCATACCTATCAAGAATTCCTGGCGAGCTAGAATCGAAGCCGCGGCCACCGCCATGTTGCGTTCCGCCCGAACCGCCTGCTCCAATTGAATGTCGAGGCCCTGAAGCGCCTTGCGCATCACGCTCTCATTGGCAAAACGATCGACAAGCACGCGCACGCCCGGCTGGGCAACCTCCGCGATCGCTTGCGCGTGCAGCTCGGCTAAGAATTGGTTGAGGCCCGAGTACTTGGGATAGCGCTCGTTGTATTGTTCCGGATCTACGCGCACCACGGAGAATGGCACCGAATCGCGCAGGGCTTTGCCGAGCTGCAAGGCTTTCACGTCCGTAAGCTTCTTCGAGTCCATCACGCCACCAGATTTCATCTTATCGGCAACTTCGGGATCCAAGCGCACCGCTGCGACCACCAGGGGACCGAAAAAGTCCCCCTTGCCCGCCTCGTCCGAGCCCACGGTTGTGACCAAAACCTGGGACACAGCATCGCCATCCTCCGATTCTGCCTTGCTGGCCTTTTTCTTAGGCACCGGCGCCTTGCCCGCAACAAAGCGCGCGAGGAATTCATCGGGAGCGGGACCTTGGACCACCAGCTTGCCAGAGTTGTAGAGCGTCGCGACCACGCCCTCACCCTTCACGCTGTATTGCGCATGCGGTGCCGTGCGCCATTCGAATGAACCCGCATCCAAACGCCCCCGCAGGTCGCCCTGCTCGGCTTTTGTTAACTTCACCACCAACGTATCTTGTGCCACTTGTTCTATTCCCCCCAGGGATCGGAAGTGTAGTTCCTAGCCTCTCTGAATGCACAGCTCCCAACGCATCGCTACACAGGACTCCAGCATTGAGCTCGCCGCGACCCAATCCGGGGATTGATTTGGCCCGTTCTCCTGGCATTATCGCCCGCCTCCTCCTCTACGGATGGAGGCTGCCGGATAACTACTTCGCCGGCCCCATACCAGGGATTGCGAGTAAGTCCTGGGCCAACCTGTTCGAAAACTTGATGGCCGCCGCAACTCCCAGGTGACTTCCGTCGCTGGTGGGATACTCGCCGCTGCCATAATCGATGTAAGGGACACCTATCTCTCCGCACATCACTTCGAATAGGTTGCCATCGAAGGCCTTGTCCTCGATGTCGCGCATGGGGCCGTAGGTTGGGAAGCGAATGCAGGTCACGTTCCATCCCTTGGTTTTCAGGGAACCGATGAAGGACTTGACCTCTTCCAATGCTGCGAATCGGGCTTCGCGGGTTTCGGGCCGCAGCGAATACGTAATCGCCTCGGAGTACTTATCTTGACCGAACCCGCCGAACCAACCGTAGCGCCATGCCGGGGGAAGCACCGGCTCCGCCAATCGCCGACGGTACATGTCCGCCCAATCCGAAGACCAAGTATCGAAGCGCCGATTGAATCGTTTCTGCTTGGGCCTCTCCAGCATGGGCTGGGCCTGTTCGTTTCCCAATCCCAGGGGCGAAAGCGCAATCACACAGCGCCCAGGCAGGCTCTCGTCCACCAGGCTCAAGAGGTCCAAGGTCAGCGCGGCCGGCCGGGTCAGAACCCACACCGGCCCCACCCCTGCATGCTCCATCTCGGAGATCTTGATGGCGCGGTGCGCACGGCTGGACCCCACAATCACGACCCCGTCGCGCCGCGCCTTACCGTAGCGTTGAATGATTCCGTGTTGCCCCGGGCGCCACTCTTCCGCGAACGGCACCAGCGCAGGTTCACCCAATCGCAACCCATTCATGTTCGGAACCATGAACGCATGCCACGCCGCCAACCCCAATAGGTACACCACAACCACCGCGCCGGTTTGGGCGAGAGTTTGTTTCCATGTGGAGGGGCGTGAGTAGAGATTCATGGCTCTAGAACTGGAAGTAGATGAAGGCCTGATTGAGGATACGGCGGACGAAGGTCAATAGCAGCAAGCATGCTGCTACGGTGAGGACATGGGCATAGCGACCCCTGCGCACGTCATACCACTCGTGCAGGATGCGCAGCAGGTGGGGCACGAAGACCAGGGGCCAAAGCGCCATGAAGCGCCAATCCACCCA
>JBLFXY010000103.1:0-12736 GCA_047611645.1 Glaciecola sp. | reverse complement strand
GGTTGTCTCTCTTCGGTGACTAGGGCTTTCCAAGCAAGCGCTCCACCTCGTCCTCCACGAGCTGGACGGCTGTTTTGTGGCTGCCGCACTGATCTCTGCCAGCAATGCCTCCCGGATCATTTGACGGATCGGGAGCACTTCGCCTGGCAATCCACGCTTCACTCGGCGCTGGGAACGAGGTTTTCGAGACTGGCGTTCGACTTTTTCTGTTGTCGACTTCGGGGCTCGATTTCAGGTAGGTGAGCTTTGCACTAACTCTCGTTCTACCAGGGGTTGAGCCCCCTTCAAATTGAACAACGGTTCGGACACCCTCCTTGCACGATGGCCATATGCATACGGCCAATGGCGCTGGCGAGAGGCTCTTGCCATGGGTCGCCAAGGCGCGCAAGAAGATCGCAGAGAAAGTCTACGTGCGCGGAGATGCTGACTTTCCGAGGGGCGACTTCTTGGAGCAACTGGACGATCACGACGTACGCAACGCCTTTCGCATTCCTACGCACAAGCGCCTCCAACAATGGGAAGAGATCCTCACTGTACCGCCTCCCAGCCGCCCACCTGAAGCACCTCGAATGTGGACCCACTACGTGACCTACCAAGCCGCATCCTGGAAGGCGCCGCACCGCTTAGTAGTCATCGTGCAGCAACGGCCGGAGGACCTGTACTTGCACACTTCCTTCATCCTGACGAGTTTGACCCAGTGGGAAGCGCGCCCCCCCCAAGTCGAACTCAGGGAAGCTGGCAATCAAGCCCGCATGGATGATCCGGACTAAAAAGGCCCGGCTCTGGTATGCACCAGGGCCGGGCCTCTTTTTTCGCTGGGCGTGCGGGTTTGCTACGCGACAGGGCTGCGCTAGAACGGCTACTGCACCACGAAGTGCATGGAGGTCGATTGAGAGATCACCGCGTTGCCAATGGGTTCCCACCAAGCGCCAGGCTTGGGGAAGTAAGGGCGTAGGTTGCTGTTGAAGATACTGTCATCGTCGCTGACTTCCCACATGAGGCCGTACACCATGTTACCGCGACCGATCGCGTCATCCATTTGGTTGGAAGGCACGCCGGAAATCTGCAAGCTACCGTCGCCGGAAGACAGCCACGCGGGATATTCAATCGGGTTTCCACTATCGAAGCCAGGGGTCTCACGGTGCGGATTGCCTGCATCATCCAGGAAGGTCACGGTGGGGTCGAGCTTATGGGAAAACCAAACGCGCACCCCAAACTCGTCTTCGATGATTCCAAACTTGTCGGTCCTGGAATCGACGGCGAATCGATCCCAAATGCCAATGGGGCCCAGCGAAGTCGGGATCGTGATCACAAAATTACCATCGGCATCTTGGCCAGTGGATCCGATGCGGAAAGCCACGCCGTGGTTCAAATTCTGAGTACGAACCCGCATGCCCACCCTAAAGAAAGGAATGCCGAGACCCGCATCCGCGCCCTGGGGCATCTTGATGTAGTAGGAAACCCGGGTGTATTCAGGCAACTTGTAAAGTTGGGTATTGGCCCCACAAAAGGCTCCATTGAAGCTCTTGCGCAGGTAGGGAACGACACCGCTTGCCGAATCTGCGATGGCATATATTTTCAGCGGGACTTGGCTGAATGGATCCATGGACGGATTGCTATCCGCTTGATCGGTCAGGTCGATCAGCTGCTGATCCTCTTGCCCGGGGGACCAAAAGGACCCACCAGTGATGTTGTCGGTCGGGATTCCTGGGTGACTCGGTCCAAGATCCGCAGGGTTGAACAGTTCATGACTCTCGAACTCTTGCACCCCCCCCACAGAGAAACTCCAGAGGTTTTCGTCGATGTGGACCTCCTGAGGATACAAGTCGGGGTTGAAAGTCAACGACTGGTCCAACGCAGGAATGACATAGCTCACTGCACTGCGTTCGTGCCGCAAGTTCAGCGTCAGTTCCTGTCCTAGAGCCGCGTTGGGTCCGCAAATCAGGCGCAGGTCCAGACTGGTTTGGCCGGCAGGTATCGTAGCCTGCCCGGAAGGAGGGAATGCGTATTCGACGAGACTGCTCGCGGAATCGACCGAATAGTGCAGCGTTACGGGCTCCAAACTAGGTGCCGAAAGCTGGACTTGGAATTGAACTTGTCCACCAGGACTCACCCCGAAAGACCCCTGGGGAACGCTGATCGTGGGAGGTGGCGTACTGGGCCTAAGCCACAACTGACCGAAGCGCTGTTCCTCGTGAATGCTCACCCCGACACCCTGGGTCAATTCAATCTCGAGCGAGACTTCCTTGTAGAACTGACCGGGATTGAGGATGTCTATAGAAACCGAGGCAGAGCGTACTCCCGGCATCAGATGTACTGGATTGGTGCCAGGAAGCGAGTAGTGAACTCCTTCTTGGGCGGTCCCTCCAATCGAGAACCAGAGATAAGCCCCCCCGGGTCCAACCGGTCGCGTCAAGTCGACCACGAAGGAAAAACTGCCTGCGTCATCCGGCAAGTGCTTTTTCCAGAAGGGAACATAAATGCCCCCAACGTGACCCAGCGGCGTGTAGAAAGTGAATGGGCGCATCCGGCCTTCTGAGGCATACGCTGAAACGACTTCTTGGCCTGAAGCCACTTTCGTTTTCCCCGAGACTTGAATCGATCGCTGGGCCGCTGCGTCGAGCGACATGGCAAGACCCACGCCCAGGACTAAACATGCGCGCAGCCAATGCCTCAAGGTTTTCCCCTCTACGTTCATTCTCATGATCTGTTCACTATACGTCGGTATGTAGGTATGCAGGTACGCTCGAGATCTGAAACCGGCCAGTTCAGCAAGCCTCCAAGATCTTATACCCAGGCAGTATACCTGCTTCAAACGTGGCCTGAGGGAGACTTAACCCCTGATTTAGTTTTAGAAATTCCTTGCCACCCTACGAGCTCCAAGCGGTCCCTATGGCGTCCATTCGGGATGGGCGGAGCCTCCAATATGAGACAGCCCCACGCCAGCCTATCCAGGGTTCGGCGCCTCCCAGCAAATCCAATTGCAGCGCTTGAGAAGGCTGCCCGGAGGGCCAAGGAGTCCAGGCCCCAGCCAAAACGGACCTACTTTCCACCCGCTCTAGACACGAGCTACGAACCACCATTCCCCTATGACCACTATCATCGTAGCCAAGAAATCGGGGCGAGCCGTGATTTGCGCCGACACTCTCGCTTCCTACGGCGGATCCCATGAGACCTCAGCCTACATCGAAAACAGCGACAAGATCCTTCAGATTGGCGGGGCCTTCCTGGGCCCCACAGGACCCGCGTCCATGCAACTGGTTCTTACCAGCTACTTTCGAAACCCGACCGTCACCCGTAACTTTTCGGACCCGCTCAGCATTTTTGAAACCGTCCGTGAAATGCACGGGGTCCTGAAGGAGGACTACGCCCTCAATCCCCGGGAAGACCCCGAAGACCCATTCGAGTCCAGCCAAACAGAGATGCTCGTCTGCTCGGCCTCAGGCATTTTTGGGGTCTACCCCCTGCGCTCCGTGCAAGAGTACAAGCGCTTCTACGCCTTTGGCAGCGGCGCGGAGTACGCCATGGGCGCCATGCATGCCGTGTTCGAGTATTTGGATAGACCTGAAGACATCGCCATTGCCGGCCTCGAAGCCGCGGCGACGTTCGACGAGGCTTCAGGGTTGCCGTACACCTTGCATTCCCTGGACCTCAACCCGAAAGCAACTCGAACCCAGGCCAACGGAGCCCGACGCACCTTCGATTCCTAGCAGGCTGCCCAAATATCAGCGCTTGCGCGCGGAGTCGCCCCCGATCATCTCCCAAGGTGCCGGGCTGCAAGCAAAGTGGCTCTATTCGAAGTCAATCGCTCCACGCCGACTTCGGCAGCGCCGCCAGCCAAGTTGCTCGGGCGGACCGTCTGAATGGCAGTTTTTTGGCAGCCGATTGGCCGCCCTAAGTCACGATTTTCTTGACCTGCTGCTTTTTGGGGTCCACGCGACGACGCTTCAGATCGCTGGCGCTCTCGACCCAAAGCACCTGGCGCGAGCCGCTGCCGTCGACGCGCACGACCTGTCCCAAGTGACGGCCCACTTCGACCCATTCTCCCCGGGCGAACCCCTTGCTTGCTTCTGGGGCGGCGTCGCTCTCACTTGAGGCCGGCGCCTCCCTACGCGGCGAGTGATGACCCGCCAGGTATACATCGGGATCTCCGCACACATCACAGCCCGGACAAGGAACCTCAGGCTCGGCCAAAGAGAAATGCTGGGCCAAGGATCTTCGCCGACAATCTTCGGACTCGCCGGCAAAACGCACCATGGTCAGGAGTCCTTTCAAATCGGATTGACGCTTCTCGCCACTACCCAGAAATGCGGGTAACTCATCCAAGTCCAACTCGCGGTTCAAACGCAAATTGTGTTCCTCGAAGGAACCGTAGGTCACGCCGAGAACCTCAAACCAGCGCATGACAATTCCGATGCGCCCATCACGCCTTTCTTTCACTAGCAACTCCGCTCGTAGATCATCCAGGTCCCTGGCTTGCAGTCGCTCGCCCCAACCGCGCAGCACCTCGTAGACGCCCACCACATACTCCAGGGACGGATTGGCCCAGTTTATAAAGTTCTGCTGGATGGCCAAGTCCTCTTGTAGATACACGACCTCGCAAAAAGACGGTTTGCCATCGCGCCCGGCCCGGCCGACCTCCTGGGTCCAGGCCTCCAAGGTACGCGGAATTTGGGCGTGCAGCACAAAGCGAATATTCGCCTTATCAATGCCCATACCAAACGCGTTGGTGGCCAGGACAAGAGCATCCTCCGATGCCATAAATTCCTCCTGCATGGCGCGCCTTTCTTCCACCGACAAACGTCCGTGGTACACCAAACTCTTGATGCCGCGCCGTCGCAATTCGACGTGCAAGGCCTCCAAGTCTTTGATCAACGCCGAGTACACGATGCCCGGGCCCGACAGGGATTGGATACGGCGCACCAGATGATCCAACTTTTCATCACTGGTGAATACCGGATGGCTGGCAAGGAACAGGTTGCTGCGTTCGATGCCGGCGCGCAGGACCCAAGGATCCTTCAAGGCCAGCGACGTCACAATATCCTCGGCCACCTGCGGAGTCGCTGTGGCGGTCAAAGCCACCGTGGGCGGATTCCCCAAGCGCTCGCGCACCCCTGCCAAGCGCGAGTAATCCGGCCTAAAATCGTGCCCCCACTGACTCACGCAATGGGCCTCGTCAATCGCCAGTAAAGAGAGGTGCAGGCGCCCCTCGCGCTCCTTGAAATCCACGCTGCGAAAGCGCTCGGGAGTCACATACAAAAGGTCCAACTTGCCAGCGCACGCCGCATCCAAGCGCTGCAAGCGCACGGCCCGAGACAGGGTGGAATTCACAAACTCTGCACGAATGCCTTTGGCCTTGAGGGCTTGGACCTGGTCCTGCATGAGCGCGATCAAAGGGCTCACGACCAGGGTCAACCCCGGTAACACCACGGCAGGCAGCTGATAGACCAGCGACTTGCCAGCTCCCGTGGGTAAGGTCAATAACCCGTCGCGCCCAGCCAGCACGCCATCGATCGCAGCTTCCTGCAAGCCTTGATAATCATCCCAACCGAAACGATCCCGCAATGCGGCTAGCACCTCGGGATCACGCGCCTTCAAGAGCGAATTTGGCATGCTTGTCATGGGCGCATGGTATCTAAAACCAAAGCAAAAACCATGGCCAGCGCCAGCGGTCTATGCGACCTATTGTTGCGGCACAGGAGCGGGCAGCGGCAGGCCGCGCACGCCACGATAGCCGGCCAACCGGCGGGCTTCCTCCCGGGTGAGCGGTGCGTACAAATCCACGTAGCCCTCCACTAACTGAACTCCCCGCCCACACAAAGTGGACGGATGACGCGCGTCCAAATGCGCGTTGGAGAGCGGCAACTGGGATGCGGAACCCTGAGACGCCATGGCTCCCTTGCAAGGAAGAAGGGCCAGGGAAAGGGCCACGAGGCCTAAGGTACGGCGGAGGTTGCTTTTCATAGTAGGTGAGTGTTGGAGAAGATTGCGAGCGTGGGTCAGGGCCTGAGCGATCAAGGGACTTGAATATCCCCAGCGACAAGAGCGGTGTTGTTGCTATCTCGGCCACTCTCGTTCACCGATCCAAGGTCGTCGACCCAAGTACCGATGCGATAGGTACCCGGAGCCGTCCCCGTGGGGATCGGCACGCTGATAGAGGCCTGGGTCGATGCCCCTGCAACCAATCCAGCGAAGTTGATCGATCCCAAGAACACGTCGGCCCCATCGATGGTGCTGTCCGAAGACAAGTAGATGCCCGCGCGGAAGGCTCCCGAATCCAATTCGCCGCTGTTTTGCACGCGAATTTCGACCGTCTCTGAGCTTCCCACCGGCGTGGAACCACTGGGGCCCGTAGGCGTCAACGCCACAAGGTCCGGGGCGGGCGGAGCGGGCTGTGTCACCGCTAGCTGGGACGAGGAGAGTGCCAAGTTATCCGACTCATTGGACTCGGTGACCGTTCCGTCCTTGTCCACGATCGCTCCCACGTAGTAAGTTCCCGCGGGAATACTCGCGGGCACCAGCACAGGAGCTGATTGCACCGAAGTAAATCCAGCATTCAATCCCGTGTGTACGCTGCGCACGACCAGGGGCAAGTCCGCCGTGGTCACGTCCGCATCATCGGACAGGTAAATACCGACCAGGAAAGGGGGAGCGTTTTCATCTCCCGAATTCGTCACCGTGGTAATGATGCTCAGGTTGTTGCCGACCTCCACAGTGCCCAGGTTCACTTCGATCGAATCCATGAACAAGTTGGCCATCGGATTGCCCGAGGTGCTGTAGTTCAAGGTGCCGGCTGCCATCTGCACATTGTTGCCATCGCTGAGCTCGACCACTTGCGTCAGGTCATCCACGAACACGCCCAGGAAGTACGTGCCCGAAGGCAACCCCGCCGGAACGGTGTAAGGCGCATTGGATCCAGAAGCTTGCCCCGCTCCCAAATCATTCACCACGCGCGAACCAAGCAGGGTGTCCGATTGTGACACCGAAGGATTCGGGGAAAGGTAGATGCCCACGCGGAAGGTTCCCGCGGCCGCGGTACCCGTATTGCGCACACTCTCGTTGACGGTGATCGCGCCACCGGTAGAAACGGTGCCCGGGGTGAAGGTGACGGTCTCGCACACCAAGTCCGGCAGAGGCGGCACGGTCACACCCAGCGAGCCAGCGGCCACTAGGGTGTTGTTGTTCTCATTGGTTTCCTGGGCTAAATTCGAGTCGTCCACGACCAGGATCAAGCGATACACACCCGCGCTCAGATCAGCGGGCAATTGGAAGGGTTGGTTCAGCACGCTCGAAGTATCGCCCGCATCCAAACTAGCCAAGGACCGGAAGCCCAAGAGGCGATCCGCACCGTCGTGCACCGCATCCGTTGAGAGATACACCGCCACCTGGAACGTCGGCGCCGGATTCAAGCCCGCATTGCGCACGCTCTCCGATACGTTGATGAGCTGGCCCGCGTCCTGGGTTGCCGGTGAAAAGGTGATCGATTCGGGCACGAGCTCCGAGAGACTTCCCGATCCGCCCGATCCGATAGCCAGAGTGCCCATGCCCACTTGTAAGTTGTTGGCCTCATCCAGCTCCGAAACCTGGCCCAGGTCATCGGCCATCCAAAGCACCTGGTACACGCCCGAAGCCAAGCTGCTGGGAAGCGTCACTTGACCCCCTTGCGTGTCGACACTCGCTGGATTCAAACCGGTCAAACTACGGAAGCTCAATAGCACGTCGCCCGCGTCCAGAATGTTGTCCGTGGAAAGGTACACGCCCGTGCGGAACACCGTCGCGGCCATACTGCCCGTGTTGCGAATCGAATCGTTGAGGGTCAGGCTGTCGCCCGGATTGGCCGAGGCCGGCGAAAAGCTCACCGTAAGCCACTCCAAGTCCGGCAAACTCGCGCTGTTCACGATCAACGGGGAGGTTGCCCAAAGCACGTTGTCCGTCTCACTGCTCTCGGAAACGTCGTTCTGATCGTCGACGACGAGGGCAAGAAAGTACGTGCCCGTCGCCAGGGAAGCCGGCACGTTGTAAGTCTGCGCACTAGGCGAATCACTACCCGCCGCCAGGCTGGTCACCAGGCGTGAGCCCACCAGCAAGTCGCTGGAGTCGAATGCCAAGTCGGTGGAAACATAGACCCCGACCTGAAAAGGTCCCGCCGTTCCGGTGCCTTCGAAGCGCACCGTGTCGGCCACCACCATGGCATCCCCTGCCGTCAGAGTATTCGGGGCTGCGCTGACCGAAATCGGCCGCAAATTACCCGCACCCGTGCTTCCACCCGGGCTCGAGGATGAGGTTCCTCCACCACAGGCGGGCAGTAATACGGCCAGGAGCAAACCCAATCCCATGGAGAGGAAAACGTTGCGGGCCAGGACGCCACCCAAGGCATGGGCGGGGAATTCGGTGTAGTTGGCATTCTTCATAGTGGTGCGACGTTTGGGATGTCGGAAAGAAAGGCCCGGGGCCCAAGCTCAAAACGAGTCAAAGGCTCACCCTTGCCTCAAACCCTCCCGGCGGTGAGACTCTTCCCGTACATGCACCCCTCCCCTATTTTCGACTTCAGCTCCGGCAGCCCCGATCAACCGCTGGTTCTGGTCCCCACCGCCTTCGAGCGCAGCGCCCTGCAAGCCGCGGGTTGCGACTGGCCCATCGAGCTGTGTGGCTTTGGCGTGATTGCCGCAGCCGCGCGTGCTGGCGGTTTGCTGCAAGCCCAGCGGCCTTCCCGGGTTTTATTGCTCGGCATCGCTGGCACCTACGATGCGCAGGCCCTGCCCGTCGCCTCGGCCCGGCGCTTTGCAAGCCTGGGCCTCTGGGGCCTGGGCGCGGGTTCGGGAGAACAGCACTTAGGACCCGCGGACATGCTGCCCCAATGGACCCTTGAGCAAGAAGGCCAACCCGATCAGCCCATCGAACAGGATCTCACCACACACTCCGGGTCGGGCCGCCTGATCACCGTCTGCGCCGCCTCCGCCTCCCCCGCTGAAGCCGACCCCATCCGCGCCCGCTACCCCGACGCTCTGGCCGAAGACATGGAGGCCTTCGCGGTCGCACTCGCCTGCCAATTGCACGCGGTACCCTTCGATTGCATCCGCGGCATCAGCAACGTGGTCGGCGAGCGCGACAAGAGCCGCTGGGTCCTGCGCCCCGCCCTCGAAGCCGCGTGGAAGCTGGCCCAAACCGAATTCACCAGCGCCCTATGAAAACGAAAGTCCACCTGGGCCTCTCCACCTGCCCCAACGACACCTTCCTGATCCACGGCCTGACCTCCGGCGCCGTGGCTACCAGAGGGTTGGACATTCAAATCGATTTCGCGGACGTGCAGGAGCTAAACGAAGGCCTGCTCGAGGGACGCTTCGACGCCTGCAAAGCGAGCTACGCGCTGGCCCTAGGCTTGGGCGCCGACCTGTGCGCCCTCAACGTGGGCAGCGCGCTGGGCTTTGGCGTAGGCCCCGTGCTGCTGGCCCGCGCCGGTTGGAAGGCTGACAACGCAAACCCGCGCATCCTGTGCCCCGGCGCGCAGACCACGGCTACGCTGCTGCTACGCCTGTTCCACCCCGAGTGGTCCGAGCCTTCACAAGTGATCTTCTCCGAGATCATGCCCGCGCTGATTGCGGGCCAAGCCGACCTGGGTGTCTGCATCCACGAGGGCCGCTTCACCTTTGCTGAGCACGGTCTCACCTGCCTCGAAGACCTGGGCCAAACCTGGGAGCAAGCCAGCGGACACCCCCTGCCCCTGGGCGGCATATTCGCCCGCCGCAAACTGGACTCCGAAACCACGCTGACCCTGCAAGCGGTGCTCGCCGACTCCCTGGCTTTTGGCCTCGCCCACCGCGATCAGACCGTGCCCACCATGGCGAAGCACGCCCAGGAGTTCTCCACCGAGGTCCTCATGCAGCACGTGGACCTGTACGTGAACCCTTGGACCCAAGACCTGGGCGCCCAAGGCCGCGCCGCCATTGCCGACCTGGACGGACACGCCCGAGCCGCAGGTCTGATCCCGGCAAGCCTGCCGCCGCTGACCTTCGCGATGTAGGTTCCGGCGGCCTTCCCTGGGAAGCCATGGCCGGAGATGGAGGCCCATTCCCTTTACGAGAACCAGCCTTTTACGAGAACCAGCCTTTTACGAGCACTCGCCTTTTACGAGCACCCGCCTTTTACGAGCACTCGCCTTTTACGAGCACCCACCTCGACGCTGAGCCTCGCGCACGGCGTAGCGCGGGACTAGCGGGCACTGCCATTCGAGCCTTCTGATCATCGATAGCTAAAAAGGGAGACAAAGGGCCGATAGAGGAAACATGGACCTATCCGCTAGCACCCTGTTCGCCTCACTCTTCGTGAGCACCATCGGCATGGGCTTATTCATGTACGGCAAGAAGCAGACTCGGGTCCCCCAGATCGTTGCGGGGGTCGCCTTGATGGCTTTTCCGTACTGGGTCGGCGGTGCGTATCCCGTGTTGGGGTTGGGCGTGGTGATCCTGCTTGCATTGCATCTGGCCGTACGCGCCGGCTACTAAAGTCCCCGCGGAGGAGCCGCACGCCTCTCCTACAAGCGGTGCAGGGATCTCGTGAGCTACTTGTGCCGCTCAATGGGCGCTAGGGTGCCAAAGGCTGGGCGCAGCGGCCCACATGGACTTGCAGGCCCGCGCCACAGGCCTGACCCCTTCGGATCTACCCCGCTGACCTTGGCCTGGCATCCCGGTCAATAATGAACGACCGTGCCCTGCAGGGAACGGTCGTTCTTAATACTTGCGGCCAGTGGCCGGCTGAGAGAGCCTGAGGCGGGATTAGGCCTGCTTGCCGCCGGAGTCGCGTAGCTCCAGCATTTCCTTGCGCACGTCCTGTGCCAGGTTCTTGATGTCTTGCATCGCCTTGCGGACTCGAGAGGTTGCGGCTTTGTTGCCTTCCTCGGCGCGCTCCACGTCGGTGCGGGTTGCTTCGAGGGTCTCGATCATCTTGTTGTAGAAGTCGCTCATGCTGTGTTTCTCTAGGTGGCTAGGGTTTGGGGGTTGGATGTCGTCGAGAAGGAACGCACCTGGAAGGGTGGCCCCTTGGGGGCAGGAAGCGGGGTCGACGGCCCGCGCCCTCTAGTAATAGCAGACACTTTCCTGCTGAGGGATCAAGCTCGAAACGGCCCGGAAAGGCCCTACAGGCCGTTTTCGGGGGCTGTTTCCAGGGCTATTTGACGACGTAAGCCTTTCCAATAAAAAGACTTACCCTCAACCCGGCCCAACCGTGGGCCTAAACCCTCCCAGGAGCCCTGAAAGGCCGTTTTTACGCCCCAAGCGTCCCGAACCCCCGCGCATGCCCCGGTCGCTGAAGCGACGGGCCGCGCCGTCCGCCAGGCTCAAATCAGAGCGTGCGCCCCTTCCATCCCCCCATTTCCAACACCAAGCGCCATTGCTCCGCCCCAACGGGTTGCACCGACAGGCGTTGGCCCTTTTGCACGAGCGGCATGTCATCCAACTCGGGGTTGTCCTTGATGTCCTCCAGGCTCACGTACTGGGGCAGGATGCCCACAGCCTTGATCTCGACCCCGAACCAGCGCGGCGTTTCTGGGCTGGCTTTGACGTCGAAGTACTTGGCTTTCGCATCGAATTGGGTGACGTCCGGAGCGCTCTCGCGAACGACCTGAGCCACGCCCACCACGCCGGGCGGTTTGATGCGAGAGTGATAGAACAGCACGCCATCGCCCTTTTTCATCAGATCCCGCATGGTATTGCGCGCCTGATAGTTGCGCACGCCATCCCAGAAGGTGGTTTTGGAGGGGCTGTCCAATAGGTCCTGCCAGGAAAAGGCATCGGGCTCGGACTTCATCAACCAGTATTGGCGTTGCTTGGACATGGTGCTGGATCGGGAGGGATTGCGGGTTGGGTGAGCGACCGAGGGGTCCCCGCGCTCGCGCACAGGTTAGCGCCCCGCACACCCCGCGCTCCACCGCCACGCAACAAATACTCAACTCATGCTAGGTGATTGCGGGCCGATGCCGTAAAAAAGCACCCCGGTTGGGGAGTGGATCGGTACTGGTGTGCCGCCCGGTCTTCAAAGCCGTTGGGCTGCGTGAACAGCGTGGCCGGTGGGTTCGATTCCCATGCACTCCCGCCACAACCGATTAAGGCAGCCCCACCCGAAAGGGCTTGCCACCTGGGCCGAATAGCCGGCTCGACCCCCGAAGATTTGCCGGGCGGCCTGCTAGCCAAGAGCTAGCGGCAGCAAGCGCCCGGGTCGACCGTGGCCCAGACCGCCGGGCAAACCGCCCGCCCAGCGCACCAGGCAGGGCTCGCCGCCTCGCAAGCCCTCGATGCCACAGGTGAATTCCACCCCACCCGGGCGGCGATCGAAGTCCTCGGGCAGTATCAGGTTCAACCCCTGGCCCGCGCGTTGCGTATGTCCCGCCAAATGCACGATCAGGTGCGGATTTTGAATGCCTGCGGGGTCTTCGATCTGCACCACGAGCCTGCGCCCATCCCTCCGCAGGGTCAGAGTCGCCGCCGGTTCATCGGGGCTCTCGCGAAGCATCACCAAGCGCCGGGTCAAGCCCTCGGCAAATACGCGCCGAACGCGGGTCAAGGGCGCATCGAAGAGCAGCTGCCCACCGGGTTTCAGCACGTGGGTTCCCGTGGAAACCTTCCATTTGTACAGGGCTGCGAATAGCGGATCTCGGCCGGGTCGACGCGAGCCTCCGCGCACATGGAAGTTCACCGAACGCTGCTCGCCCGGCTCCAAATCGAGGATGCGAGGCAGTCCATTC
>JBLFXY010000102.1:0-12754 GCA_047611645.1 Glaciecola sp. | reverse complement strand
CACCATTGGTGCACTCCAAGTGCAGGTCCGACATGCCTCCGCCAATTCCCGCACCAGTGATCCAAGAACCCGTCAAGGTCGTAGACAAGCCGGTGGAGTTCACGTTCATCGGGTTACAGAAGGGCGTACCCGTGCTTTGCGCAAAAGCGCCACAAGCCAAGGTCAAGGCTAGCGCGGGAAGGGTTGATTGAAGTCGAAGCATATGAGTCCTATGGGAGTCATCGATAATGGCCAAAATGCCGCATACAAGACGGAAAGCACAATTGTGCACGGCCAATACTAACTGGCAATTGAGGCGTCGGGCCGCGCGTCGCACAAAGCACTCGCTCCTGCACCAGATTGGGAGCCCAACTGGCCTGACACCCCACCACTGGACCATGGATCTCTCACAATCAAATCCAGGCACGGCCCCTCGACCCATTCTTCTTCGCGCCCCTCGCTCGAAATATCCCCTAGTTTGGCGGCCCTCTACCAAGAGCACGACACCCCCCCAAAAAAACGAGGCCCCTCACCAATAGCGAGGAGGACTCGTGCACTTGCAAACCTCAGGATGGCCCTACTCGAAGGTCAGCGACCCATCATGCCCCCCCATCCAGAAGTCTTGGGTGATGGTGACATCGTGAACCGGTTGTTGTGAGGGGGTCCCAGCGTAAGGCGCGCCCCACGCAGCGTCGGAGTCCATGAACAACGAACCCGCCGGGATCGAGACCATGCCCGCAATCGGTACCGACGGCAAAACTTGGGCAAGCCCGAAAACCCTAACCCGCTATCGACAAGCGCTTCGGAGAGTGAAGTACCCCAACAGTCCCGATCCCAGGGAGCCGACCAGGATCGCGGTCTTCGACCAGGACTGGGCTAGCGTATCGGTGAAAGCCAGGTCGCTGATAAAGATGGACATGGTGAAACCCACTCCGGCCAAGCACCCCACTCCAATCAGATGCTTCCAACTGACGCCGGTCGGCAGGGAGGCTTTGCCGCTCTTGATGGCGAGCCAACTGAAGAGCAGGACCCCCACAGGCTTGCCAATCATGAGCCCGGCTAGGATTGCAAAGGTGATCGGGTTGACGGCGGTGGACAGCACTTCACCATCCAACGCGACTCCAGCATTGAGGAATGCGAACAGGGGCAGGATCAGGAACACTTGGACTGGATGTAGCAGGTGTTCCAGCGCAACTCCGACGGGTCGCATGTCTTCCACCGCCAGGTACATATCGTTCAGAGTCTTGAGCTGCTTGTTGTCCGTTACCATCGAGGTTTTTGAAATTTTGGCACCCTTGAGTTCCTTCAGGCGCTGCGCAGTTCGCCGGAAGAAATCTCTCGGAGCCAGCTTCGAGGTCACCGGTACCAGCATGGCCACAACCACACCGCCGATCGTCGCGTGAATACCCGAGACCAATAATCCGGCCCAGCCACAGATCGCGAGCAACGCATAGAGCAAAAGGCTACGCACCCCTATCCGGCTGGCCAAGAAAATTGCGAACAGGAAGCTAGCCGCAATGCCTAGCCCCAGGAAGGAGATGCTCTCGGTGTAAAAGAGCGCGATGACCACAATGGCGCCCAGGTCATCGGCGATCGCGAGAGCTGTCAGAAAGACCTTTAGGCTCAACGGCACCCGCTTGCCGAACAAGGACAGGATGCCCAGCGCGAATGCGATGTCGGTGGCCATGGGAATGCCCCAGCCCGAGTAGGCTTCCGCATGAGCCCCTCCCCCGAGCCAAATGACTAGGACGTAGAACAGTGCGGGCACAACCATGCCGCCAACGGCCGCGGTCACCGGCAATACGGCCTTTTGTAAGGAGGACAATTCCCCCACCACAATCTCGCGTTTGATCTCCAGGCCGATCACAAAGAAGAACACCGCCATCAAACCATCGTTCACCCAGTGTCGTAACGACAGCTTGAACGCCGCATCCCCAAAGGAAACTCCGACGTAGGTGTGGGCCAGGTCGAAGTACTGCGCGCTCCAGGGCGAATTTGCCCAGACCAGTGCCGCGACGGCGGCAATCATCAGCAGCACGCTGCCCGTGACCTCGGAGTGGAAAAACTCCTCGAACATGGAGTGCTTCTGCAAATCGGGTTCGGGCGCGGGTCCGGTGGTTTGTGAATTCATCGTGTACGGCGTGGTGTCGTCCGGGGTCCATCGGCCCCATGCAAGTGCGATGGCCCGCAATCCGGGCCCATCGAACCGGACATGGCTGCCGGAATCGGAGGTCCAGAGATTCTAGCACCTGGATATCGATCCAAGCACTCCCGCGATGCGCGCAGGCTTGCAACGCCTCGCGCCTCCCCCCCCCCTATACATAAGTGCAAAGCCCCAGAGCGATCCTTGAAATTAATCCAGAAACAGAGGCTACCCACCTCAAAGAAAACCCAGAGAGACCCCAGGCCCCAGGATTATCGCCCCCTGGGTGGGCGCGCCGGTCGGCAACGCCCTTGGCAGAGCGCCCACCGCCAACGTTCCGTTCCGGTAAGCGCTACTGCCGTTTCAGTCCTAAAAGTCAGGAATCCTTGGCGCGTAGTTGCTCCAGGATGGCCGGATTTTCGATGGTCGACATATCCTGCTTCTGGTCACGGCCCGCAGCGATATCGCGCAGCAAGCGACGCATGATCTTGCCGCTGCGCGTCTTCGGAAGCGCGTCCGTGAGACGAATCTCAGCCGGGCGAGCCAGCTTGCCGATCTCCTTGGCCACGTGCTCCTTGAGGGCGGCTACCACGGCCGGATCCTGCTTGGCGCTTCCTGCGGGGATCACAAAGGCCACGATAGCCTCGCCGGTCAAATCGTCGGGGCGGCCCACCACGGCGGCTTCCACCACCAACGGATGGCTGACCAGCGCACTCTCAACCTCCATGGTCGAAAGCCGGTGCCCACTCACGTTGATCACATCGTCCACGCGACCCAGGATCCAGAAATGGCCCTTCTCATCGCGTCGGGCGCCGTCGCCGGGGAAATAGATGTGGCCCGGCCACTTGGACCAATACGTCTCGCGGTAGCGCGCTTGGTCTCCCCAGAGCCCGCGCAGCATGGAGGGCCAGGGTTTGCGGATGGCTAGGAAGCCTCCCTCGTTCTCAGCGAGCTCGTTGCCTTCCCCATCGAGGATGACCGCGTCCACGCCGAAGAAGGGCATGGAAGCCGCGCCCGGCGTGGTCGCGGTGACACCGGGCAAGGGCGTGATCATGATGCCCCCCGTTTCGGTCTGCCACCAGGTGTCCACGATCGGACAGCGCTCGCCACCGATCTTGGAGCGATACCACATCCAGGCCTCGGGATTGATCGGTTCACCGACCGTGCCCAGCAGGCGCAAGCTGGAGAGGTCTTTGCCTTCCACGTGCTGGTCACCCCACTTCATGAAAGCGCGAATCGCCGTGGGAGCCGTGTAGAAGATCGACACTTTGTAGCGCTCGATGAGCTTCCAGAAACGGTCCTCTTGCGGCGCGTTGGGAGCGCCTTCGTACATGACCTGCGTGGCGCCATTGGCCATGGGGCCATAGACCACGTAACTGTGACCCGTGATCCAACCCACGTCAGCGGTGCACCAAAAGATATCGTCCTCCTTCAGGTCGAATACATAGCGCGCGGACAGATACGCACCCACCATGTACCCTCCCGTCGTATGCATGATGCCCTTGGGCTTCCCCGTGGAACCTGAAGTGTACAGCAGAAACAGCACGTCCTCGGAGTCCATGGGTTCGGGCGCGCAGACGTCATCGACCTGCTCCAGAATCTCGTGGTACCAAACGTCCCGCTCCGCATTCCACTGCACTTCGTTCTCGGTGCGCTTCACGGTCAAGACCGTGTGCACGTCGCAGTCGCTTGCGCAGAGTGCAATCGCAGCATCCACCTCGGCCTTGAGCGGCAGCACCTTGCCCCGGCGCCAGCCACCGTCGGCTGTGATCACTCCCGAACATCCGCCATCGGTGATGCGGTCGGCCAAGGCCTGGGCGCTAAAGCCACCGAACACCACCGAGTGGATCGCACCGATGCGCGCGCAGGCCAAAACCGCCATGGCCAACTCGGGGATCATGGGCATGTAGATCGCGATGCGATCGCCTTTTTTGAAGCCACGCGCCTTGAGCACGTTGGCGAAGCGGCAAACCGCCGAGTGCATTTCCTTGTAAGTGAAGGTCTTGCGATCACCGGGTTCCCCCTCCCAGAGGATCGCCAATTTGTCACCGCGGCCCGCCTCCAGGTGTTGATCCAGACATACAGCCGAGGCATTGAGCTGGCCATTGAGGAACCAACGCGCCACCGGGGCAGCGCTCCAATCCATGACCTGGTCATAGGGTTTCATCCAAGGCAGCTCCTGGGCCACCCCATCCCAGAACGTTTCCGGATCCTCGATCGACTGCTTGTGCATGCGCTGATACTGCTCCATGGAGCTGATATGCGCGTCGGCCTGAAAACCGGCGGAAGGGGGGAAGGCACGCGACTCGTGCAACATGTTGTCAATATTTTGGCTCATGGCTGAATTCCTAGCAGGGGACCTAGCGCCATTCTAACGGGACTGCACGCGTGGAACCACGGCTACGCCCCGCGATTGGGTCCGGACAGAATTGTGTCCCAGGTATTCGCCCCGCCCTGGCCAGGGGCTGCGGACAACAAAAAGGAAGGACTGATCGGCCCTCATAGCCGACTCCTAGCCCCCAATATTGAATTTTTTGTCGCCACTAAAAGAGACTCAAAAAGCGCGCTGAATGTCGCAAGAAGCGGGTCTGCCCCGCCGATGTGCATTCTGTTCCAAGCCCAACCTGACCATGCTGCACCCCACAACCCCCTCCGCACACGCCCTCGATCGCTCGAGATCCTCCCAAGAGCCCCAGCCTGCCCAACGCGTCCAGGTCGTGGAGCGCTGGAACCAATGGGTCCGTGTACGCTTCGCCGAATCCGGCGAAGAAGCATGGGTGGACCTGGCCGAGACCCCCTTCGCGCCGATCACCGCCACAGACCAAAAAAAGAATTTGAAAAACTCCCCCCCACGTGCACCACACCCTGCGGATAACGGGGTGTGAAGCTTGAACGTCGAAAACTTGGCTCCAGTCCCCCCCTCGATCTGGAGCGATCATTTTCGACACCGCAAAACCTCCGGGTGCCCATCGACCCCCCCCGCCGAGACTGGAGAGCCCTCGGCACGATGGTGTGAGTTTTTGCGAGCAAGTACCGTTCCGGTCCGTTGAAAGACTCTGAGTGTCAAAAGTCAGAGTCCAGTCCGGACCACCCCCCTCCCGAACGGTACGACAACACCCGAGACCCCCGTGCTGGCTTGCCAGCCACGGGGGTCACTTTTTTGGTGTCCACCTCACCCGCAAGCGCCTGTCCACCTGTTCTCCGACTGGCTGCCGCGTAAAATTCGAGTCCAGGGCCCCGTTCCGGCTACTCCCGCAGAGTCGCTCCGTTATATTACGGTCATGATTCATAGCGTTTTTTTTGCAGCCAGGACGCTTGTCCTGCTATCCATTGTATTCCTGACCCTTTCCGGTCCCCTCCTTGCCGGGTCTGTGCAAGAGGACGAGCTCGATCCGAAACTGATCGAAGCCGTCAAGGGCCTTGAGACCGCTCCCAACGATGTGGCTCAGCTGGAAGCCACCGCGCGTGCCGCCCTGGCCGCTGAGCAAAATGACCTGGCCTTCTGGTACGCCAGCCTGGCCCTGGCCAAACTGCCGGATGAAACGAAGACCAAAAAACTACGCAAGGTCATCAGTGAACTGCGCCTCGCGATCGGCGCCCCCGGCATAACCCCCGAAGAGTTGCAAGATGCGGTCAGTCGAGAAATCTTCGACATGGCCAAGGCTTGCGAAAAGAAAAAGCTGTACGCCAACGCCGCGGACCTGCTGAAACTTTGCATGGGGACCTCCATGCAATCGCGGGCCGAAGCACGCTTGACCAAGATGTTCTCGAAAAAGAAAGCCGTCGAAGCCCTGATCGAATCGGGCATCGACTTCGAGATCCCCGGCGGCCGACGCGTCAACAAGAAGAAACGCGCCTCGGTCAACAAGAAGAACATGAACTGGGAGGACCCCTACGAGATCAAAGGCAAGTACTACATCGTGCGTACCGACATGGGTTACGACTACGCGCACGCATTCCTGGATGCCATGGAGCAGATGAACTCCTTCTACCGCACGGTGTTCAACTACAAAGTGCGCGGCGGCACCATGCGCTCCTGCCGCATCGACGTGTATTCCACCCGCGAGATCTTCGACCGGGTCGAACTGGAAAACCGCGGTCAACCGATCGGCCCCAACGTGGGTGGTTTCTTTGTCCCCGGTGAGAACCGGGTGGCCACATTCGATTCCCGCTCCACCGGAGGTACCATCGACGACCTCTGGTCGACCCTGTTCCACGAAGCCTCCCACCAATTCACCCAAGCGGTCCTTCCCGGACTGATGTTGACCTGGCTCAACGAGGGCACGGCGAGCTACTTCGAAGGAGCCTTCCTGCAGCCCGGCGGCAGCGTCGCCAAGAACCGTATCCCCAAGACGCGCCTGCGCTCCCTCTATCGCCTACTCGGCTTCAACAAAGGCAAGGAAGGCGACTATGTGAAAGATCGCAAGCCGCACCCCAACGCCCCCACCCTGGAGCAGGTCATCACCTACCACCGCCCTGGTTCCTATCCGGGCGAGTACTACCCCTTCGGCTGGGGCTTGGTCTACTTCTTCCATAACTTCGAGGACGACAACTCAGAGCGCATCTACCTGCCGATTTACAAGGAATTCATGCTCACGTACAAGAGCGGTGGAGACCATGACATCAAGGCGCGCTTCGTCGAGTACTTCGTGACCGAAGCAGGGATTGAAGGCGTCACCAACTTCGAAGAGTTCGAAGAGCACTGGATGACTTGGATTCGTGGCCTGCACGACATGCACTACGGCGGTCCCGAGCAAGCGGAACACCTGATCGTCCGCGGCAAGCACCAGCTTGAAAACGAGAAGCTCGAGTATGCGCTGGACAGTTTCCGTTGGGGCTTGGAGAAGGGCCCCAAGAACAACACAGCCCGTATCCACTACGCCGAGGCGGCCATGCTGCTAGAGCGTTGGGACCTGGCGGCTTTCCACTGGCGCAAGCTGGAATCCGCCACTCGCCGCATCATCGAGCAGGACAGCCCGATGCCCACCGTGGCCGATAAAACCGCCGGTGAAGTGCGTGCTTTCGCCCTCGAAAAATTGGGCGAGGTCAACCCGCGTCTGCGCGACGGTTTGGTGAACAGCGTGGACTTGTTCGTGGCCAAGGCCCAGGAAGTCGCCAACGAATACGTGGACGGGGACCGCCCCCTGTCCGCTCTTTACCTGTTGGAAAGCAGTGCACGCCTGGTCGATGGCGACGCTCGCTTGCTGACCATAGCTCAGGACATCGAGACGGAGTCGGGCGTGAGCCTGAAGCGTGGCTATCGCCCCGCCGTGTCCGAGGATCTCGAAGGATGGTCCGCCCCTGACTCCTTCTCCGGCAGCGGCGGCGTGCTCAGCGTCGTCTCCAAGCCCGGCATCAACACAGCCGTCATCGAAGAAGCCCCGCCCATCCCCTTCCGCTGGGAAGTCTCCATCAAGCTCGACGACCAGAGTGACTTCCCCCTGGCGGGCATCACTTTCGGATCGACCTTGAACGACGAGCAGATGTTGGCATGGATCGCGGATACCCGCCGCATCGCCATTCTGGTCACCGACCCGGACACCCAGGCCCTCGTGCCCGATGAAATGAAGCGCCTCAAAAAGGCCGAAGGCAGCAAGAAGAAACCTTCGAGGTCCGAGATCCACTTGGCCATCGAAGTGCGCGAAGACCGCGTCGTCTTCTTTGCCAACGGCCAGGAGGTCTTCGACAAAGAAATGCCTGCGAGCAAATCCCGCGGCCGCGTGGGGGTTTTCGTACAAGGCACCTCAGCCACATTCTCGGACATGCGTATCGAGTACTAACGCGCCGGGGCTTCGGCCCCATCATGAAGGCGGGGGAATTTGCCTGGAGCGATCCAGCCAAATTCCCCCGCCTTCTTTTGTGCCCCACGAATTCGAATTCGGGCGCCCCAACAGGCCGTTGAAGAACAGCGCAATCTCCAGACGGGTCGTCACTATGCGTCCGGCAAGACGCTCAGCTTCCCTCTGGCTGCGCGCGACGATGTTGAAGGCGGCGCGGCGGAACTGTTCTTCGAGGGCCAAGTGCGGCAGGTCGAGCTGGGGCATGACCGCGATGGCGCCCTCGACGGAGTGCGCTCCAGCCTGGTTGAGTTCCTGGTGTGCCAGGGCTCACAGAGACTGCTGGGGCAGCTTGGATCCGTCCGCGGTGCGGTCGAAGCGGCGTGTGATGAAGTGCGCGCGTCCGTTCTCTTCGAGCAGGCGGCACCCCGACAGTTGAATGCCGGCGGCCCCGGTCATGGCGCTGTAGGCATACTCGATGCGTCCGTAGCCCCCGTAGAGTTGACGGTGCCGGGACCCCAGAAGCGCATGCCAGCGGAATCACAATCCCCCGAACCGGCGAGGACGTGAAGTTCGAGCGTTTAGGCTCGGCGGCGGAACAGCGTGAAGTAGCGGCCGAGTTTGCCCACCAACCTCATCGGGTGCGAGAACTCGCGTAGCAAGCGTTTGGGGCGCATGTAGAAACTGCGATAGCCCTCGCGGATCTTGCTCTCGATTTGCTCCGAGGTCATGTGCTCGTTGCCTTCCAGCGCCTGGAAGCCCGTCATGGTGGCAAAATCGAAGTCGCGTGTATCGCGCAGCATCTTGTACAAGGGCGTGCCGGGGTAAGCGGTCACGGCGCAGTACTGCACCTGGTCCGGATCCAAGCGGTTCACCAGGGTGATGGTCTCGTCCGCCATGGCTGCGGTTTCCTCGGGGAAGCCGATCATGCAGAAGGCGCGCGTTTGAATGCCCAGCTCGCGGCAATCGTCAAACACCGTTTGCGTGTGTACTAAGTCGTTCAGCTTGTTGCCGCAGTGCAGCTCCTGAATCTTGGCGTTGCCCGATTCGATGCCCAGGGAGATGTGCTTGCAGCCGGCCTTAGCCATGACTTCTAGGGTCGCTCGATCTAGGGCTTTGACCGCGGTCTCACACTGCCAAATCAGATCGTGATAGCCGCGCTCGATGATGCCCGCGCAGATGGCTTGCACACGGTCCTTGCGCGTGGAGAAGATCGGATCGCGGAACACGATGTGCCGCAGCCCATGGTTCTGGTACAGATCATCGATCTCCGACAAAACGTGTTCGGGCGAACGGAAGCGGAACCTCAGACCCTGAGCCAGGGTGTAGCCACAGAAGGTACAGTTGAACGGGCAACCGCGTGAAGACTTGACCGTTGTGACCGAACCCGAGAAACCAGGGAAGTGGTACAGGTCGTTGTCCAACAGGTGCCGTGCGGGGATGGGCAGCTCGTCCAAGTCTTTGATCTTGGGCCGGTCAGCTTCATGCTTGATGCTGCCGTCCGATGCCAACCAAGACAAGCCGAGTTGGCCTTCGAAGTCGCCGCCATTGGCCACGGCCGTAACCAATGCCAACGCGCTGAGTTCGGGTTCGCCGCGCACCAAAACGTCCACGCCACCCTGGGCGAAGATATCGTCGGGCGCATAGGTTACTTGGCTGCCGAGCAAGGCCACGCACTCGGGGCCATGACCGCGCACTTGCCTGGCCAAGGCCAGATCCGATTCAAGCGAGGTGCTCGAGGTGTCCAAAATCACCACCTGGGCTTGGCGCCCAAGGATTTCCTTGCGCGCACTCTCCGCATCCATATCCAACGCGTCCGCGTCGAGGATCTGCACCTGGTGCCCATCCATTTCGAGCGCTGCTGCCACGTGGGCGAGCTCGATAGGCGGATATAGGAGTTCACGGCCCACGGCCATGCCGAAGCCCCCCATCAAGCCGCGGCTGACGCGGAATTCGGGCGGACTGGGAGGATTGACGAGCAGGACAGAAACCATAGGACCAAAGGATAGCCGCCTCAGTCCGCAAAAAAGCCATCCAAGTCCACTCGGGGCCCCAATCGAACCCGCATTCGGGCCCAAACGCCCCTCCCGAGCGTCCCAGAGATGGAAACCTCTCATATTAGGCCCAAAACCTTCGGGAAACCGTATTGACAGCTTCCCAAAACCCACCTTTAATGGCCTTCCCCACTGGGCGCTGTACCTTCCCCACCCTCCCTTTGGCTCGACCGCGGCCCTCCTCACGGAGCCCTGCAACTGAGCCTCTTGGTCCAGCGTCCCAAAATTTCGTCTCTGACGAAACCCCTTCGGAAGGCTCTCTAGCGTCCCCCCGCCAGAGAGCCTTCCCCTTATATCTCCGCGGCAGCCGCTGCGGTATCCTGTTCCCCCGGACGCACACTCCCTAGGCGTCCAGAGCACTATGAAGCACCCCCTAAAGGTATGCGTTTTCGGTGGCGACGGCATCGGCCCCGAAGTCACGGCACAAGCCGTACGAGTTTTGCAAGCCGTCTGCGACCGCTTTGACATCCCCCTGGACCTCAAAAGCCACCCCTTCGGATCCAACAGCTTCCGCGAAACCGGCGTGGCCTTCCCCGAAGCCAGCCGCGCCGCAGCCGCCGAAGCCGACGCGGTCCTCATGGGCTCCGTAGGCGACCCCGCCTTCGACCACCTGCCCCCCATGGAGCGCCCCCAGCGCTGCCTGCTCGACCTACGCCAACTGCTCGACGCCTGGGCCAACCTACGCCCGGCCCGCATGAGCGCCGGCCTGCTCGACTGCTCCCCGCTCAAGCCCGAGCGCATCCAAGCCCTCGACATCCTCGTAGTCCGCGAACTACTAAGCGGCCTCTACTTCGGCAAGCCCCGCACCCGCACCGGCAACCCCGGCGACCAAACCGCCGTGGACACCATGGTCTACCACGAGGCCGAAATCGAACGCATCGTGCGCCTCGCCTTCGAACTCGCTCAAGGCCGCCGCAAGAAACTCTGCAGCGTCGACAAGTCCAACGTGCTCGAATGCTCGCGCCTATGGGAAGAGGTCGTAGCCCGCATCGCCCCCGAATTCCCCGAGGTCGAACTCAGCCACCTCTACGTAGACGCCTGCGCCACCGCCCTAGTCACCGACCCCTGCGACTTCGACGTCATCGTCTCCTCCAACCTCTTCGGCGACATCCTCTCCGACCAAACCGCCGGCCTCCTAGGCTCCCTAGGCGTCCTCCCCTCCGCCTCCGTCGGAGGTCCCACCTCGCTCTTCGAACCCGTGCACGGCTCCGCCCCCGACCTCACCGGCCTCAACGTCGCCAACCCCATGGCCGCCATCCTCAGCGCCGCCATGCTGCTGCGCCACACGGGGAACCACGAGGACGCCGCCTGCGCCATCGAAGCCGCTGTGGACGCCGCCCTAGCTAGCGGCTTACGCACAAAGGACCTACTCCCCCGAGGCCAACGTGACAACGCGACAGGCACCAAGGAATTCACCGACGCCGTCCTAGCCGCCCTCCAAGCCCCCGTCTAAACGACGAATCGAACGCGGCTGGACCGGATCCGGTCACACATCGCAGCACCCAAACGGGGCGGCACAACGCAAGTCGTGCCGCCCCGCTTTACTTGTTCTCTATGCAACTGGCGTGATCCCACTTGGCAATACGCCCCAACGGGCTCGAAACCATTTACAAATACACGAACAGGTAGTGCCAACCATGATCCATCACGTCTAGTTTTTGACTCTCAGCGCTCGACTCGTCCGCAAACACGCATTCAGTTCTTCGAGAGCACCGGCATCCCCGTCCATCAGAATTGAGAAACTTGAATCGGCATCTGAAATCTCGACTGGCCTCAATTCGAATCGTCGCCGCGGGAACCCACCCGCTACGGCATCTCCAGCCCGGCTCCGCCCGGGCCTGCGTGCCTACGCCTGTGGGTCCCCGCCTCTTGACTTGACTAGGGCACGAGAACTTCGGCCAGCACAGCCCGGAACCCGATGTAGTTGATCGAGGTACCAGGACTGAGGTAGTACCGGTACGCGGACCGGCAAGAGTTGGAGTTGGGGATCCAGCTGCCGCCACGGAGGATCCGGCGCGAGCCGCCCGTCACAAACGGGTCCGTAACCGCGCCCAAAGAGTAGTACACCCAGGAATCCAAGCACCACTCCCATACGTTGCCGTGCATGTCGTATAGACCGAAGGCGTTCGCGGAGTAGCTTCCTACGTCTACCGTTCCAGCAGAACTGCTTACTCCACACGAAGAGCTGCTGTGATTGCTGTACCAGAATCGCGCATCCGCGCAAAAGAGATCCGCGCCTACGTTGAATTCGGTAGTTGATCCTGCGCGGCAGGCGTACTCCCATTCCGCCTCGGTGGGCAACCGGTACTCATGTCCCGCGGCCAAATTACCAAGCGCCATTTCCTGGGCGGTCAACGCTGTGCAATAGGCAATCGCGTCATGCCAACTGACCTGCTCAACCGGTAGGTTGGGACCTGAGAACGAGGAAGGGCTCACACCCATCAGCGCCTGATATTCCGCCTGCGTCACCTCATGCTCCCCCATCCAGAAGTCTTGGGTGATGGTGACATCGTGAACCGGTTGTGTTGAGGTGTGCCCATAGTATGGCGCGCCCGCCGCAGCGTCGGACCCCATGGAAAACGAACCAGCAGGTATCTGCACCATGCCCGCAATCGGCACCGACTGCGCCACCGGGAACGTCACGCTCAAGCCATTCGAGAAATTAGAAGCTCCCGAACTCGACGGAGTATCTCGATGCCACACCTGGAAGTGCCAAGTGCTGCCATATGTGATGACCGCAGGAGAACCCGCCACCGTATCCGGTACATCAAAGCCAGTACCTGACGTAGATGTTGAAACGG
>JBLFXY010000101.1:0-12781 GCA_047611645.1 Glaciecola sp. | reverse complement strand
ACGCCACAAGGCCATGCCCAACATGCGCAATGAGGGCTCGGACGGCCGCCGCCTGACCTATTACGTGTCGGAACTGGGCCACTATTCCACGGTCAAGAATGCGGGCATTCTGGGCACGGGCCGGAACAACGTACGGCGCATACCTGTGGATGAATTAGGTCGCATGCGCACCGCAGACTTGCGTGCTGCCCTGGTGAATGACTTGGCGGAAGGCCACGTGCCCTGTGCGATCATCGCCACCATGGGCACAACCGTGCTGGGCGAATTTGACCCACTGCGCGAGATATCAGCCGTGGCTCGCGAATTCGATGTTTGGCTGCACGCGGATGGTGCCTACGGCGGAACCATGCTGCTGCACCCCGAAGCCCGCAAGCATCTGGATGGCCTAGAACTGGCCGACTCCCTGACCTGGAATGCGCACAAAGCCATGGGCATCCCGCTCACCTGCTCAGCGCTGCTAACCCGCGAGCGCCACGCCGTTCGCGACATCCTCAACGAGGATGCGGAATATCTCTACCAGGCCGATGACGATCTATTGAATCCGGGCACCCGCTCGCTTCAATGCGGCCGTCGCAATGACACCTTCAAACTTTGGGCCGCCTGGCTCAACCTAGGGGACGAAGGCTGGGCGAAGTACATCGAAAGGCAACTGCACCTAGCGCGCTATGCCGCCGCCCGCGTGAAAGCAGAGCCCAACATGGAGCTCTGCCAAGAGCCTGCATCGACCAACATCTGCTTCAGCGTGCAAGACCTAGACGCCGACGAAGCCTGCACCGAACTGCACGAATCGGGTCACGCCCTAGTCGGCTACGGCAACGTCCGGGGCCAAGAGGTCTTCCGCCTGGTCACGGTCAACCCCGAAATCCAAGAGTCCGACCTGGACCGGCTATTCGACGCCATTTTGGAGCAGCGCACCCGCGCTTCAGCCCCGCGCCCCCTGTCCTAACCGCCCCTTCTGGGCCGGCTTGGCGTTAGCAAAACCGACCGACCGTTTTCGATGTTTGTGGCTACCGCAATACTCGACGGCGCGTGGTCGCTAGCACTTCGTAGCGGGTAGGGACCTGGTCGTACAAATCGATGAAGGTCTGGCTCTCAGGTCGCTCCGTATCGCGATGATCGTCCGCCCATTGCGGGGGAATGGTCTGGAAGAGCAATCGGGCAGAGACGAAGTGCAAACCCGCATTTCGGTGCGTTTCAGGCAATTCGATTGCGAAGTGCACAAGATCTGAGCCGCCCGTGAAGTCAGGGTCCTCCCCAACGCCCACAGGGTTGGTTTGCTCGCTGTGCGGTCCATCCATTTTCCAGCCTTTGGGCAGTAGGCGGTTGTCCTTGCCCACGGACGCCATGCGGGTCAATAACGTGGTTCGCTTGCCATGCTCATCCAACGCGATGGTCTGGTAAACCTGAACCTGGCTGGCCTCCGTAATTTTGTCGAGGTGCGGCAGCGTGCGCAGCTCTCCGCGCGGCTGAATGCGTCCCGCTGGGTCAGGAACGCCGCTGGCAAACCAAGTCTGGCTTCCGGTTTTCACTGTGACTTCCAGCCATACTCGGCGGGAGGGATAGGCGCTGGGCAACTTGTGCCCCGCCAAATTTTCCACGGCCACATCAAACAGCAATCGCTCGCCTTCGATGCGCGCTTTTTCCACTTCCAGATTGGCGGTGTTGTACTCGAGTTGTCGACGCGTCAAAGCTGCGTTCTTAGCCAACGAGTCGAGCGGTGAAAGCACGCCCAAGGACTCCTTGCCAATCGCAAGCATATCCAAGAGGAACGCGTTGCCGCCCACGATTGCGTGGGAGCTCACATCCTCGCGATCGTTCAGGAACGGAAAGTCGAGTCCGCGCGGGTTGTGGGCCAGTTTCATGTCGCCCATGTTGACCATGTGGCAATCCTGGCAGGAGCGCGACTCGTCCGTTAGCTCGGTTTCATAGGAGTAGACGCTGTTGCGCCACTCCAGGTAGGGGGATTGCTCCAAGAAGGGCTTGGCGCCGGGGGCATGGGCGGTTTCCAAGGTATGACAGGTGCCGCAGAGTGACGACTGCACCATGTGCGGGCCGTAGTTGATGTCGTACCCGGTCATGGCGGCCATGGGGCCTTGCACCGGATCCGGGTAGGGCCCGTAGAGGTTCAGCTCCAAGTCCATGGGCGGATTGCCGTTCATGGTGCTTTTGTCGCCAAGCCCTTCGCCGGTCATGCGATGACACACCGTGCAGGTCACTCCCTCGTGGGCGGCCGGATCGGAAAGCAGTTCAGCCAGTCGCGGTAGGGGCTCGCCGGAGAGGCGTGCTTCGTGGACCGCGGCGGGGGTGTGGCAGCGGGTGCAGAGAGCTTCGATCTCAGCGTGATCTTCCGGCTTGGCCACGGATAGTTCACGGGCCACTTGGGCGCGCCAGTAGGGATCGAAGAACGAATTGGCCATAACCGTTCCTTTCCAAGTCCCGTGGGGGGAGGCATCCTCGCCCGTGGCCGTCCAGAGGGCTTCGGCGTTGGGACTCGCATCGTGACAGCTCTGGCAGGTCTCCGAAAGCACGAAAACACGGCCTTCATCTTCTTCGACGGCCACTCCGGGTTCCTGGGCGGGCTTGAGGGCCAAGCCGAGCCATGCCGTGATACAGAGGAGCACGGTCACACGCATGGTGCGCCTTGCAAGGGTGGATCGCAGGAGGGTCATTGCCTGAGTATAGGTTTCAAAGCCTTGGCCGTATGCCTTACCGGGGCGTTCCTGGACCAGGACTGACAAGAATCAAGAAGTCGTGTTTCGGAATTCGACCCCAGCCGCCACGATGTCGTCCGCGCGCACTTTTTAGGCCATAGGAACGGCCACCTTGTGCATCGACATGCCGTAATTGTAGGGTCGATCATCTTCGCCGGCGCGGGCGTGCAAACCCTCACTGATGAGCAAGCCGTAGGCCAATTCGGCGCTGATGAGATCGGGAGCCACGTCAAAGGTAACGAAATAGATAGTGCCCCTGGGGCCTCCTGGCTGTGTAGGGGCCGTGTGGTTGTGGGTTGTGCCGGTGCGTGAATCACACTCGTTTCGAGTCAAAGCGTTCCTAATTCTTGCGCGCCCCACAGTGAGAGGGTGGTTCGGATTTTCTGCTGCTGCCATCTCCGCAGAAGGCATGGGGCCCGATTGGGAGAAGGAATTCGTAAAGGCACCCGGGCGGACGCCTAACCGGATCGGGTCAAATTGTTTCGTACGCTTTCAAATTATGTTTAGGTTGGAGAGTGCACAGGGTTCTGCGTAAGGAGCATTCCCAGACCGTGGGATCCGGCACCAGGGAATTGTTCGTTTCGGTTATTGTAGGAACTTCGGTAGATAGCCTCCGACGGCTCCGAAACCTGCTCAATACCCTCCGCTTCAATGATACTTACTCTCGCAGCCCTCAGTTTTTTGGCTCCCTTCGGCACCTGGTATGTGGATGCCGCGGCGGCATCCCCAGGCCTTGGAACCTTGACGCAACCCTACTCGCGTATCGATTACGCCTTGGCACAACCGGGTACGATCGATGGGGACGTGGTGTGGGTCAGCCCTGGTGACTACGTGGATGAGTCGATCGACTTCCTGGGCAAGCGTGTAAGGGTCGAGAGCCTTGGCACTGCTACCGATACCTGGATTACGGGGTTGGGGGCTGGAGCTGCAAACCCGCATGCGTTGGTGACAATGACCCAGGCGGAAGACGAGAGTTCCGTCCTGCGCGGATTCACCCTGCGGAATTCTTCGGGACGTTTGGGTGGACGCGGTGGCGCATTGTATTGCGCAGGTTCAAGCCCCAGCATTGAACAGTGTCGCTTTGAGGATAATCTTGGAGGACAGCTGGGCACGGCCGTTTACTTGGAGGGAGGTGCACCTGCCTTTACCAGCTGCTGGTTTGGCGGAAACGGTGGAGATGGGCCCCTATTTGCCAATTCGAGCGCGATCACACTGCAGGGGTGCTTTTTCTCTGACAGCCTCGCGTTACCGCGCGGAGATGTTCGAATGACAGCTGGAAGCTTGCTGGCCACCGATTGTTTTTTCGATGGAAACGGCAGCGGCAGTGCCGACCCTGGAGCGGCCATGCACTTGATGGCGGTGGGGAGTCAAGTTCGGTTGACGCGCTGTCACATGCGTGCCTCGGCGGGTTCCAATGTGTCGGGGCGGAGCCTGTACTTGGAAAGCTGCGTGACCTTTATCGAGGATTCCTCCTTTACCGATTTTCACCCCGCGGATGTTCCCGGAGGGGGACTGCTCGCGGTGGGCGGGGACCTATCCGTTTCCAACACCACGTTTACCGGGTGCGCTACGGAATTTGGAGTCGGTGGCGCCATCGCATTGATCAGCTGTCGCACGATCCTTACCGCTTGCGCGTTTCAGGGGAACTCCAGCGCTTCCATGGAGAAGTCGGGTGGCGCTGTTTATAAGTGGGGCCCTGAGAACATGCTGGTCAGCAACTGCCTATTCGACGGCAATGAAGCGGGCGAAGGCGGTGCTGTTCACGTGGCTTCTGGCCCGGCAGCATTCTTAGGGAGCTTTTTCTTGGACAACAAGGCCATGACCCAGGGAGGCAGCAATCCCCCGGCCAGGGGTGGAGCCATCGTCGCCCTCGGCAGTGCGTTTATTGAGGATTGCGCATTCGTAGGCAATCACTGCACCGCTGATGTACCCGGCTCCAATGGCCGCGAGGCCCTGGGAGGGGCGGTCTTCCTGGGGGCGCCCAGTATCGTGAATAGTAGCTTGTTCCACGAGAACTGGGCATCGGGACAGACCTTGGCATTCGGGGGCGGACTCTACAGCGATGCCAATGGAGCAGGTAGCCAATTGAGCCGCTTGCAAGTGCGCCGAAACCGGAGCCAGACGGGAATCGGAGGCACCGCACAGGGTGGTGGCATCGCGGGCAACAACACAATCTCTCACTGTTCGTTCATCGGGAATGAAGCGGCGGATGGCGGGGGATCGGTGCTAGGCGGCGACCTGGATCACTGCATTCTTTACGGCGGTCTTCCCGATGATATTGGCGGTTTGACCCAAGTCTCTTACAGCCTGATTACCAACGGCTACCCGGGGACGTCCAACCTTGCGGGGGATCCTTTTTTCTGGAGCGCAGATGATTTGCATCTTTTGCCGGGCTCTGCGTGCATCGATTCGGGGGACGCATTGGCTCCCGCGGACTTGGATGGGACCCCCGCGGACATGGGGGCCTTGCCCTATGACGCCAAACATTGTGGGCCAGGTTGTGCGGGTGTGATCAGCAGTCAGCCGTGTTCCAGCCTGCCGAATTCGACCGGTGTGGCCGCCTTGACGACAGCTTACGGTTCCCAGGGGGTGCAGGACAATTTGGTGATCTTGGTCAGCGAATACTTGCCCCTGGGCGTTCCCGGCTACTATCTGACTGCTCCTCAGGGAGGCTTTGTCCCGCTATTCGGGGGCAGCGAGGGCAACCTGTGCGTGGGAGGCGGCCTCTTGCGCTTGAACAGCACAATCAACTTCGCCAATGCGGCAGGTCAGGTCAGCCGCATATTGGATCTGACTCAGTTGCCCGCCGGAACCTCGGTCATGCCTGGAAGCTCTTGGCACTATCAGCTTTGGTACCGGGACTTCAATGGTGTGCAGAGCACTTCCAACACGACTTCTTCGGCCCAGATCGACTTTCTATAGGGCCTGTCGCATAAGCCCGGGTGGTGAAGCCAGAATTTTTTAGGCGGGCCACAGGCGGGGAAGGGGCTCGACATGGGGCCCTAAATGGTTTGGGATGGGGCTGAACCCTATCCAGAACCATGTTTGAATCCCTCACCCAACGACTGACCAACTCCTTTTCCTTCTTTCGCGGCAAGCGTGAGCTGACGGAGGAGAACATTGGCGAAGGCCTTGAGCAGGTGCGTAGCGCCCTGTTGGAAGCCGATGTGCACTTCAAGCTGGCCCGGGATTTCTCCGCGCGGGTCAAAGAGCGTGCTTTGGGCGAAGATCGCCTCAAAGGCGTGGAGGCCGGCGACCAATTTGTGCACGCGGTGCACACCGAGCTGGTCGAGCTCATGGGCCCCGAGGACGCGCGCCTCGAATATACCCAAACAGGGCCTACGGTCCTGCTAATGGCGGGTCTTCAAGGTGCTGGCAAAACGACCACCTGTGCCAAACTGGCCAAGTACCTGACCAAGAAGGAAGGCCGCAAGGTCCTGCTGGTCGCCGCCGACGTGAAACGCCCAGCAGCCGTGCAACAGCTGCAAATTCTGGGCGAGCGCATCGGTGTTCCCGTGTTCCACAAGGAGGGCGCCACGCCCCCCGAGGTCTGCCGGGCTGGTGTCGAAGAAGCCAAGCGCACGGGCTGTGATCTGGTCATCCTGGACACCGCGGGCCGCTTGCACGTGGATTCCGCCATGATGGACGAGGTGGCCGAGATCGCCGCTGTCACCCATCCGCACAACCAAGTGTTGGTTGTGGACGCCATGACCGGGCAGGACGCCATCCAGTCGGCCAAAGCTTTCCACGAGCGCCTGGAATTGACGGGCGTTATTCTGACCAAGATGGACGGCGACGCGCGCGGTGGAGCTGCCGTCAGCCTCAAGGAGATCACCGGGGCCCCGATCCTGTTCCTGGGTACCGGCGAGCACATCGACGACCTGGACGCCTTCCAAGCCGAGCGCATGGCCGGGCGTATCCTGGGCATGGGCGACGTGGTGGGCCTGGTGGAAACCGCCTCCGAGGCCATAGACGAAGAGCAAGCCCAGGCGGGGTTCGAGAAGATGGTGATGGGCACCTTCACGCTCGAGGACATGCTCGGCATGATCCGTATGATCCGGAAAATGGGTCCCATGAAGAAGGTTCTGGGCATGATGCCCGGCATGGGCCAGTTGGGAGACATGGACGTGGATGAGAGCCACATGAACCGCTTGGTGGCCCTGTTCACATCCATGACACCGATGGAGCGTATCCAGCCTGAAATTTTGGATGTGAGCCGACGCCGGCGTATCGCACGCGGTGCCGGCCAGGAACTTAACGCTGTCAACGAGCTTCTCAAGCGCTTCAAGGACATGAAGAAGATGATGAAGCAGCTGAAAAAGTCAGGCATGCTCTCCATGCTGGGAGGCAAGGGCAAGCGCGAAGCTCTAGCCGGTATGTCCCCCTCGGGTGCCATGATGGACCCCAATGCCGGGAAAGGCGGCATGCTGTCCGGTTTGCCAGGCATGGGGGCTTTGGGGAGCATGTTCGGTGGCGGGGGAGGCGGCGGAATGCCCACCGGCATGCCCGAGATGCCCCCTGGAATGGACCCCAATGGGGCACGCCCCATGGGCTCATCGGCCACCCGAAAGGCTCCCAAGGGCGGTGACGCGCGCAAAAAGGACAAGGCAAAGGCCAAAGCCCGGCGCAAAAACCGCAGGAAGAAGTAGACACCCGGCTCCATCTTGTGTCTGATCCCCGGCTAGTACTTGCGGAGGGAGGCTCCTGGCCGACCCCCGCCGCTCGATTTTCGTGGATTTTCCGCGTTTGTTGGAAGTCTCTAAGGAAGTACTAGAACTTGAACATGGTTCCAGAACCATGCTCTATCACACAACGCAGGGACCCAAATGGTTCCTGACGTCGCTCCCGATCCCTCAATCCCACCAAGGACGATCCTCGCCCATGGCAGTTGTCATCCGCATGAAAAGAACAGGCCGTAAGAACCGGCCCTGTTACCGCATCTCCGTTGCCGATTCACGCTCTCCGCGTGATGGACGCACCCTGGAGACCTTGGGCCTGTACGACCCCGTTGCACCCAGCAAGGAAGCTCAAGTCCGCGTCGACGTGGACCGGGCTCGCTTCTGGTTGACCAGCGGCGCCCAGCCCTCCGAAACCGTGCGCTCGCTCTTCAAGCGTTCCGGCGTGTACGTTGACTTTGGCAAGCCCAAGGTCAAGCGGGATCGCTCCGGTCGCAAGCAAGCTACCGCCAAGGGTGCCCAGCGTCAGAAAGATCAGACCATTCGCGATGATCGTAAGAAAGCTCGTCAAACCGCACGGGCTACCGAACGCAAAGCAGCTGCGGCCGCTTCTGCTGAAAGCGCCGACGCATAATTTAATTATCGTCGCTGAGAGGGGGGATTGGAATGAACTTCCAACCCCCTTCGACATTGCTTGAATCCGTTTGGATTCAAGGCTGGGAGTCCGAGCTGGTTCTTCCAACGGGGTCGTGGGTTTGAACGCATCGCCCACCGATTCTCCCCGACCCGTGCGAATTCTTGCACGGATTCTTCGGCCGGAATTTTCCGTCCTGCGTTCACCTCGACACAACCTCCCCCGGAGATATCTCCCTTGGCTAAGAAGGCTGACTTCGCAAAGCGCTTGATCCAGGAGGTCAAGCCGCGCCACCCGCTTCCGACGGCGCCGAAAGAGGGTTTGTCCCTCATGGAACAGGGGGCCGTTCTGGTGCTCATGCGGCACCTGACCCAATCCCAGGCCGAGGCTTCTGTGGAAGCCCTGCGCGATGGAATCGGGGACTGGAACGAAGCTCGCGTTTGCCAGGTTCAGGAGCTGGCCCCGTTCATCAAAACCTCTTCCCGGAAAAAGGGAATGGAACTTTTGAACTCACGGGCGCCCGCGGCCAGAGCCCTCAAGGACTACTTGCAGGACGTTTTTCAGCAAACCCACGGTTTGGACTTGGAGTACTTCCGCGAGGAAGGCGTCGACGTGGGCAAGCTCATGGAGGACTTCGAGGTTCTGGATTACCCGAGCACCGCGTACATGTTCTGGATCGCTCGCGAAGGCGAGATCCCCAGTCACATTGGTCTGCTGAAACTTTTAGATCGCTTGGGTCTGATCGCGCGTACCACCTCCGCTGCTCGCGGCCGCGCTTCCATGGAAGCCTTGCTTCCGAAAGCCAATCACTTGGAATTCGTCCTATCGATCCACGAGGTCTTGGGCCACTGGGCCGATGAAGCGGACCCGTCCTACGTGGTTCACGAAATCCTGCGCTCCTTGCCTTACGGCCAGAAAGCATTCGAGGACCGCGAAGCCTCAATCAAGCGCGAGAAGATCGCTCAAGAAAAAGAGGATGCTCGCGAAGCTGTGGCCGCCAAGAAGAAGGCCGAGCTAGAAGAGAAGGAGCAAGACAAGGTTCGCAAGCGTCAGGAAGCTGCTGCCCTTAAGGTGCGCAAGGCGCGCGAGAAAATGCAACGAATCGCCGTCCGTAAAGCGTCAGCGGAAGCCAAGAAGAAGGCCGTCTTGCAAAAACTTGCGGACCAGAAAAAAGCCATAGCTGACAAGAAAGTGGCAGAGACCAGGGCCAAGAAGGACGCTGCCAAAAAAGCGATTGACGACAAGAAGAAATCGGCAGCCAAGAAGATCGCAGACAAGAAAACCGCGATCAAGCAGGCCGCAGAAGACAAGAAAGCCGCTGTGAAAAAGGCGGCCGAGCAAAAGAAAGTCGCAGCCGCAAAAGCTGCGGAGCAAAAGAAAGCCGCAGACAAGAAAGCCGCAGAGAAGAAAGCCGCAGAGAAGAAAGCTGCGGATAAAAAGAAAGCCCCGGCCAAGAAAAAGCCCGCTTCTAAAAAAGCTCCCGCTAAAAAGAAGCCGGCAGCCAAGAAGCCGGCAGCCAAGAAGCCGGCAGCCAAGAAGCCGGCAGCCAAGAAGCCGGCAGCCAAAAAGCCTGCTGCAAAGAAGCCTGCTGCAAAGAAGCCGGCCGCAAAGAAGCCCTCTGCAAAGAAGGCTCCCGCCAAAAAAGCACCGGCAAGCAAAAAGCCTGTAGCCAAGAAGAAGGCCGCAAAGAAAGCCACCCGCAAGCGCTAAATTCCATGGCCGGTCCCAAGCAACCGGCCCTGGTGTTGGCCTCGGCCTCGCCCCGGCGCCGGGATCTACTCGCGCAGGCCGGTGTCTCATTTGAGGTGCTGGCTTCGCATGTGGATGAGACCCTGGTGGGGCAGCCCGCCCCCGCCCAGGCGGCCGAGTTCCTGGCGCGCTTGAAAGCATTGGCCGTTGCCGAGGTCCTACCGAAGGATCGCACTTGCTGGGTTTTAGGCGCCGATACGGTCGTCGTGCTAGGACCCGATGAGCACGCCACCCTGCTGGGCAAGCCCGTCGATGCGCCCGCGGCCGCCTCTATGCTGCGCTCTCTGTCCGGAACCCGACACCGGGTGATTACGGGGGTCTGCGTGGTCTCCTGGCCCTCCGGAGAGGTCCTGGTGGGGCACGAGTGCACTTTCGTGACCATGCGGACGATCCAGCCCAATGAGGTCCTGGCGTACGTGGCCAGCGGCGAGTGGCAGGACAAGGCGGGGGGCTACGCCATCCAAGAAACCGCCGATGCTTTCGTGCAAAGGTTGGAGGGCGGGGGCTTCGACAACGTGGTCGGGCTTCCCGTAAAAAGAGTTTTTGAAATGCTTCGCCACGCAGGGCTTGCCATAGGCGAGATCGGGTCGTAATCTCTGCGACCCGAATGCCCGGGAACGGCTTATAGAAATGGCCCCCCAAACTAGGGCGAACCAACATGAAACCTAACATCCACCCCAAGTACGTCGCGTGCACTGTGCACTGCGGCTGCGGTAACGAATTCACCACCCGTGCTCTCGTGCCCGAGTTGAAGATTGAAATCTGCAACGACTGCCACCCCTTCTACACCGGCAAGCAAAAGCTCGTCGATGCCGCCGGTCGTGTAGACCGCTTCAACAAGAAGTACGGCAAGAAGAAGGCGTAGTCTGGGTTCGCTGGCCGGAGACAGGTATTTACCTGGCCCGGCAGCGAGTCGACCATTCCCATGGCAAGCCTGCATCCAGCGCTGGTCACGAAACTCCGCGAGCGTGCCGAACGCCACGCGGAGTTGACCGAGTTGATGGCCGACCCCGAACTGGTGGCGGACAACAAGCGCTTCACGGTTGTGTTGCGCGAGCGCGGTAGCCTCGAGCAGAGCAAGGATCTGTACGAGCAGGTCGTGGCCGTCGAAGCCCGTCGCTTGGAAGCCCAGGAAATCCTGGACTCCGGCGATGAGGAAATGGCAGAGCTTGCAGCTGAGGAATTGGCGGAAGCCAATGCCGAAGAAGCTTCGCTCGACGAGGTCATCAAACTCGCTCTCATCCGCGACGAGGATGATGAACGAGACAAGGTCATTTTCGAAATGCGCGCGGGTACCGGCGGCGACGAAGCTTCGTTGTTTGTCGCGGACCTGTACCGCATGTATGGCCGTTTCTTCGAGAGCCGTCACTGGAAAGTCGAGCTCATGAGCGAGAGCATTTCCGAAGTGGGTGGCTACAAGGAATTGTCTTTCGGTGTCTCTGGCCCTGGAACTTGGAGCGCACTGCGTTTCGAGTCCGGAGTGCACCGTGTACAGCGCGTGCCTTCCACCGAGACCAAGGGACGCGTGCACACCTCCGCAGCCACCGTTGCGGTCCTGCCCGAAGCCGAGGATGCCGACGTGGAGATCAACGATACCGATTTGCGCATCGACACCATGCGCTCGTCGGGACCTGGTGGCCAGTCGGTGAACAAAACCAGCTCAGCGGTTCGCATCACCCACCTGCCCACGGACACGGTGGTGACCTGCCAGGATGAAAAGTCCCAGCACAAGAACCGGGCCAAGGCCATGCGAGTCTTGCGTTCGCGCCTGTTCGAGGCCGAGCGCCTGCGCCTCCAGAACGAACGTTCGGAAGCCCGCCGCACCCTGGTGGGCACCGGTGACCGAAGCGGCAAGGTGCGTACCTACAACTTCCCCCAGAACCGGTTGACCGATCACCGCCTGGAAGGCCGCGAGAACAAAAACTTCAGCCTGGAGCAGGTCATGGGAGGGCGCTTGGAACCCGTCCTGGCCGAATTGGAGGCCCTGGACCGGGAAAACCGGCTCAAGGAACTCTAGCCAGGCAGCGGGTGAACCCGTAGTCGACCCCCGGTCAGACTGCTAGGATGCCCCAGACAGCAGACCAGACTGCAGACCAGACTGCAGACCAGACTGCAGATACGTAGAACAACTCAGATTATCTGCGGTGCGCAATGAACCCCTTCTGCGCCGCGCCGTTACCTAGTCCCAACCCGGATTGAACCATGAGCGAAGAAGAGCAAGCCCCCAAGACAGAGTCGCGCAAAACTGCGGCCGCCCCCGCCAAGCGTGAAATGGAGCAAGCTCCGTTGATGCTGCGCAAGGCCTCCTGGATCCTTGTGGTCGGAGCCCTGTTCCCTTTCTTCAGTGCCCTGCGCTACGCAGCAGCGGCCACTAATAAGGTGGGGGATTTGACCCACGCCTTCGATTGGAAATCCTGGGCACTTATCAAAGTGCTGGTCATCGCGGGCGGTTGGATTGCATACGAGTGCTCCATGTTCCGCTCGGGTGACAAGCCCAAAAGCATACTAGCAGGCCTCGCAGGTGCCCACGCGAAAGCGGGTGTCGGAGTGGCCTCCCTATTTTGGATTGGCGCCATCGTGCTGCTGTTCATGGGAAGTGGCGTCTACGTGGAGGTGGATCCGGGTCAGACCAAAGAGGTTTTCCAGCTGGGCATGGTCGCTGAGATATTGACCCTGATGCTGGGCATGTACGCCATCGAGCATATTCATGGTTACGAGCATGGCGGCAATTTCAACCCGCTCGTACCGCTGCTGATGCTGGGTCCTGGTATCGCTGGAATCCTGAACCTGCTCTCCTCGTTTGCAGCGTTTAAGAACCCGCACTCCGCTCTAGGAGCCCTGGGTTTGATCGGTAGCGTCATCGTGGCGGCTGGTGGAATCTTTGCCATCAAGATCATGGTGGACTCTATGAAAGAGGCCAAGGTTCAAGGCGAGATCAAGAAGGCCGCTATGCGCGAAGCTCGCAAAGCGGAACGCGAAGCTAAGCGGACGGCGCGCTAGTCGTTCCTCGA
>JBLFXY010000100.1:0-12805 GCA_047611645.1 Glaciecola sp. | reverse complement strand
GGTGGATTGCAAGAGCGCTTGGCCTCCTTGCGCTCCGGCGTGGATGGGCTGCGTGCGCTTTGCGAAGCCAGTCTGGATTTCGATGAGTCGGATACCGGGCATGTGCCTATACCCGAGTTGCTACAGAGGCTCTCCGAGATCGAAGCCCTGCTCGCGGAAGCCTTGGCTTGGGAGATCCGCCGCGAGGCTCCACGCCACGAACCGCTGGTCGTTTTGGCGGGCGCTCCCAATGCGGGTAAGAGCACGCTTTTTAACGCTTTGACACGGACCGAGGTTCCCGCGCTGGTTGAGAATGAGGCTGGATCTACGCGGGATACTTTGCACGCGGTGTGGGACTTGGGGGAATTGCGCGTGCGCTTGGCGGACACGGCTGGTTTCCAGTCTGTTGCGGATACTCAGCTCGAAACCCAAGTGCAGGGAATGGCCGCGTCCGAGCGTGAGCGCGCGGACTGCATGCTTTGCGTGGTTCATGCCGCGGATCCCGATTGGCCCGACCCCGCGGTGGCGGAGTCCCGAATTTTGATTTGGAACCAGGTCGATCGAGCCGGGGTGGAAGCCGAACCGCCCATGCAGCGCCGGGGAGAATTTTCCGGTGGCTGGGTGGCTTGTTCCGCCAAAAACGCGGAGGGACTGCAAGCCGTGGCTTTGGCGGTGATCGAAGCCTTGGGGGGCGAGTCGGGGCACGGTCATGCGGCTCGAGGCCTGGCCGAGCGACATGTGGAAGCCCTGCGATCCGCCCAGGAATACGTGCTGCAGGTGCGCGAGGGATTCGAAGGGGGCGCCCCGTTGGATCTGATTGCCGAGGACTTGCGCGCAGCGACTGACGCGTTGGATGGGATTTCGGGCCGCACCACGGCCGAAGATCTCCTGTCGAAAATTTTCGGTCAGTTCTGTATCGGCAAGTGAGCCTTGTTCGTGGCCGCAGGTGGCCGCATCAGCCTTTTAGCGCGGCCAGGATGTGGGTCACCAAGAGATCGTTGGAAATGCTTTCCTGGGAAACGCCCAGCACCAGGCGTAGGTGCTGGGGCAGACCCTTGAGTAAGGCTAAAGCTAGGTCGCTGTCCTGGGGCGGCATCAGGTCCCCGTTGTGCAAAGCCCTATCGAGTACATTTTGCACGACGCCGCGCTCGTGTTGTAGACGCGTTTCTTGCAGCAGCGCCGCTCGGGGGTCCTGAGGGGTGCGGGCCAGATCCGCTAAAAGCCCCAGTTCGATTCGACTGCTCGCCTCCTGCAGGTGATCGGTCGCATATTGCTCCAGCAATTTGGCTAAGTCCCCGCGCAAGGAGCCTGTATTGGGGAGATGCAAGGGTTCGATTGAAGTCGCTTCGAACATGAGCTCAGCCTTGCTCTTCCACCAGCGATAGATGGTGGTCTTGGCGACCCCCGCTTCCCTGGCGACCCGCTCGATCGAGATGTCCGCGTAATCATGGAGCCTGGCCAGCCCCAGAGCCGTACTAAGGATGCGTAGATGGACCTCAGTGCTGCGAGGTCGACCGGGTTTTTGGACTTGAATCAGGAGGTCTCGGTCCGGCTGCGCACCGTCGGATCTGTTTTCAGCTGGTTTTGATTCGGTCATCTAGATCTCGATTTCCTGGGAGCGGAAACTTCCGCGGAGCGGGAGCTATCTGCCAACTACTTCTCAAGCCAGGTGCCAATAGACGCACCAAAACGAGATAAATAATGAAAACCCCTCCCAGGCCATCGCGGTAGGTGGTACATCGCCCCGGGTGGCCCCCAAATGTCGTGGTTGTAGGGGGGCAAACGAGGTTGACATACCATATATGGTGTGCTTTCCTATGGGGGATGCCTGGGCCTGTAGACCTGCGCCCCCTATTAATATGAAATGTCCCCGCTGCTCCACCGACGACGACCGTGTCGTGGATTCGCGAACCTCCGCCGACGGCGAGGTCATTCGCAGGCGTCGCGAGTGTTTGAAGTGCTTTATGCGCTTTACGACCTACGAGCGGGTGGAGGAAAGCCCCCTACGGGTGGTCAAGAAGAACGGGGAGCGTGTGCGCTTCGACCGAGCCCGGATACTTCAGGGCTTTTTACGCGCCTGCGAAAAGCTGCCCGTATCGATGGAGGACATCGAAACTTCCGTCTCCGGTATCGAGTCCAAGTGCAAGGCGGAGTACGACCGGGAAGTTTCCAGCTCTGTGATCGGCTCCCTGGTTATGGAGGAGTTGCGCGGCTTGCATAAGGTTGCTTTTGTGCGCTTTGCTAGCGTCTACCGTGAATTCAAAGATGTGGGGCAATTCATGGATGAGTTGCGACCCATGTTGGAGAGTGGCTCCATGGCACCTACGTCGAAAAAGTCGCGCACGAAAACGCAGGCCTCAGAAGTCTCAGAAGTCTCAGAAATTTCAGAGGCCTTAGAGGGTGAGGATTGATGGCAGCCCCTGGTCCCGAAGGTCAGCCGCCGCTCTTGATCCAGACGCGCGCCGGACATTTGACCCCGCTGGATCCTGAGCGCTTGGAGGAGAGTCTGCATTTGGCTCTTTCCATGGTGTCCATAGAGGACCCCATGCTGCCGGGTGAGGTGGTGAGCGTCGTGCGCTTGGCCGCTGGCAGTCGTCTTCAGAGGCGCATCGCCCAGGGCGAGCCAGCACCCTATCTCACAGTGGAAGCCCTCGGCGAATTGGTCGAAGAAGCGCTGATGCAAATGGGCCATGTGGCGGTGGCCCGTGCTTACATCTTGCAACGGGATCGCCGCAGCCGCGCTCGCGCCGCCCTCGAGGTGGTGGTTACCGACTCGGACCCGCGCCGCGGTGGACGCATGCCCATGGTGCGCGATGGCTCGGGAACCACCCCTTGGAACCTTTCGCGTATCGTCGCAGCGCTGATGCGTGAAGCCGAATTGCCCCAGGAGATCGCGGGTGAAGTCGCACGACGGGTGGAGAAACGCGTGTTTGATGCGGGCTTGAGGCGCTTGTCCTCCTCTTTGATCCGCGCCTTCGTGGACAACGAATTGGGTGCCATGGGTTTGGAAGAGGCGCTCAAACGACAGGAGCCCGTGGGCATTCCACGCCACGACCTGCGCGAAGTTTTCCGCAACCCTTTGGCGTTGAATTCCGCCGGCGACCCTTTCCATGCCCGCGATGTGGTGACCCGTGTCGGAGGAGAACTCCTGCGGCGCTTTGCACTCGAAGACATCCTGGACCCCGAAATCGCGGACCTGCAAAAGTCGGGGGCCTTGGACGTGGAAAACCTGGAAGCTCCCCACAGACCGGTGGTGCTCGCGATTCCATGCGAATTGTTACTGCGTGGCTCGCCCAGTGTCAGTACTCCCATGGAACTCCTGGGCGCCGTGGCCCCGCTCCTGTCGAGCACTTCCCAGGGAGTCGTGCTCGAGGATCTACACAGTGCGCTCGGCGGCATCGGTCGGGGCGCCCGGGCCGGCGCGATTCTTCGCGAGTTCTTGCTAGCCGCTTCGGCCTTGATCGAAGCCACCGGCAAACAATTGGACCTGAGTTCTCCGGGCGGCCGCGGTGAGCGTTGGGCCGCCGTGCTCTTGCAGCAGGCCAGCGGCCTATTGAACTCGGGTACTCGCATGCCCCGGTTGTTCCTGGAAATTTCCGAGGTGGAAGGGGCCTTGGCGCGCAATCCTGAATTGCTCGATGGCATTGAAGCCCTGCTGGCCGCCGGTCGGTTGGTGCCCTTGTGGCATGGGGGGGGCGATCGCTATGTGGGGCCCGGTTGCCGGCGCAAAGGCCGCGAGCGTGGTGCTTTGGCCTGTGGTGGAGCCGTAGCCCTGAATCTTCCGCGCCTGGCGAGGGCCGCAGGGTCCTGGCGCGAGGAGCGCTTCCTCGAGCAGATCGTCGAACTGCTTCGCAAATCCGTTCGAGCCCTGGCCAACCTGGCCCGCTTCCAAGCCAAAATGGGCGAAGCGGGGCCGGTGCATTTGAAGTCACGCACCCAGTATTCGGTCACGCCCGTGGGATTGCTGCAAGCCTTGCGCATCCTGGGAGACGGGGAGCTGCGCGCGGATCAGGGCGCTCGCATCCTCGGTTTGATGGCGGAAGCCGCCGCTCGTTTTGGGCGCGAGGAGAATCTGGATGTGCGTCTGGACTCCGCCTTCGGCACCCGGGCCAGCGTGCGCTTCGCACGCTCGGACGGGGAATCGGAACACGGTCGGCAGGGTCGTTTGTTCTCGGACCTGCCCACGCCAGAGGGCGAACGCGCCGTGCATTACTCCCTGGGGTTCGCCGGCGGCGCGGCGGGGCTGGGCGAGCATGCGCGTGCTTTCACGCTCACGCTCGGCCATCGATCCGGTCAAGAGCCCAGTCAAGCCGCGGCGGACTTCCTGGCCCGCTTGCTCGTCGGAGTGCGCAGCGGGGCCTTAAATACCCTGCAAAGCCCCATCTCTGGTCCCGTTGATGGGGACGGCGCCACCGTTCGCCCGCATCTTGCGCTTTGGCGTCGATTCGATGTCACGCGTTCGGAACACTTAGAACAAAGTCCTCTTTCGTCCTCTACGCCCGTCCCGGACCCCTCGGATCGGTCCTTGTTCGGCACCCTCGGTTGAGCTTTTCATGCACCTTAAGCGTCTAGAACTTTTTGGTTTCAAATCCTTTGCGGATCGCACTGTCCTGGATTTCGACGGCAACCGCCTGACCGGTATCGTCGGTCCCAACGGTTGCGGTAAGAGCAACGTGGTGGATGCCGTGCGCTGGGTGCTCGGAGAGACCCGGCCCACGTCCATGCGCGGATCGGGAATGACCGACGTGATCTTCAAGGGCTCGGTCAGTCGGCCGGGGCTCTCCGTCGCCGAGGTCACCCTGGTGCTCGACAATACGGACGAAGAGTTGGCCGGCCGTGGAGCCGAAGTGGCCATCACCCGCCGTTTGTACAAGGGCGGCGAGGGCGAATACCTGATCGACGGTGGCAAGGTTCGGCTCAAAGACGTGAAGGACATGCTGTTCGACACGGGTTTGGGAAGTCGCGGTTACTCCGTACTGGAGCAGGGGCGGATCGATGCGGTGCTCTCCGCCAACCCCCAGCAGCGTCGGGCGATCTTCGAGGAGGCTGCCGGCACCAGCCGCTACCGTCAGCGCAAGCACGAGGCGGAGTTGCGCCTCAAGCGCGTGGCCCAGGACATGGAGCGCCTGGAGGATGTGATGGGGGAACTGCGAACCCGCGTTCGCTCCCTCAAAATCCAAGCGGGCAAGGCGGAACGCTATGTGGTCGCCAAGCAGGAATGGACCACCGAACGGACGCTCCACCTCAAGCACAAGTTGTTCCAACTCAATGCGGAACTGGGCGAATTGCGCCCCGAGTTGACCGAGCTGGAATCCCTCTGTACTGAATTGCGTGAGCAACGCGCCGCCCACGACTCCGAAATTCACGAAACCGAAGAAGCCCGCACGCGGGTGGTCGGTGATTTGGACCGCGCCTCGTCCGATGCGGGACGCTTGGAAGGTGAAGTGCGAGCGCTTGAAGAGCGCCGCGAGCAGTTGGCCTTGCGTATCACATCCTGGATGACCTCCTCCCGCGAGGAGGAAGAGCGTGCGGAAGGCCTGCGCGAGCAGTTGGCCAATCACCGCTCCGAATTGGGCGGCATGGTGGAAAGCACCGCCGGTTTGGAAGGGCAGGTCCAGGTGGCTGAGGCCAACGCCAAGCGCCTCGGTCAGGAGCATAGTCAGCTCGCGACCCAGTACAAGGAAGCCCGCACCGCCGTTGAAACGCAGAACAGCAAGGTGCTGGAAGCGCTCAATAGGCGCTCCACTTCCGTCAACCGTGTGCAGCACCTGGACGAATCGCAGGAGCCTGCCCAAGCGCGTTTGGATTTGGTCGCCGAGCGTTTGTCGCAGAGTGTGGAAGAGAGCCAACTCGTGCAGACACGCGTAGCGGATCTACAAGTCGACGTGGAATCCCACACCGGCAAAAAACGCGCCGTTGAAGGCGAGTGCTCCGCGCTTTCCGAACGCGTGTCTGGCGAAAAGGAACAATGCGAGGGATTGCAGGCGCAGGGCCGCGAACTGGATGTGGAAATCGCGGGGCTGGTCGCTCGGCGTGATTCCCTTCTAGATTTGGAGCGTCAGCGCGAGGAACTCTCCGGCGGAACGCGCCGCTTGTTGGACGTCATCGATGAGGGCCAAGGTCCCATCGACGCGGACGGTCTGATGGGCGTGGTCGCTGATCACTTGGGCATCGACACGCGCTTGGCTCGAGCCTTGGATGTGGTGCTCGGTGAGCGTGCAGCCACGCTCGTGGCGCGCGACGCCCACGTGGCGCGCGCGATCGTCGACTGGGCCGCCCGGGATGAAGTGGGTCAAATCCCCGTTGTCGTGCCGCCTGGTTTGGGCGCTCCGGTGTGCCCTTCGCCTTCGGACTACGCCTTGTTCGCGCGCTATGGCAATGGGGTGGAAGGCCGCCTCTCCGATCTGGTGCGATGCGATGCTGAAATGAAAGCCTTGGCTCGCGCTTTGTGCTGCGATGTGGTGGTGGTCAGTTCCCTGGACTTGGCTCTCAAGCTCGTCTCGGAAAACCCCGCTTGGCGTTTTGTGACACCGCGCGGCGAATTGGTGGATGCTGCCGGATTGGTGGGAGGCTACCGTGAGGTGACTCAAGGGGCCGTGGGCCGACGTTCCCAGGCCGACGAGTGGACCCGTCGCATTGATTCCTTGCAGGGCAAGTTGGAAGCGATCTCTGAAGAATACCAACGTCGCAGCGAGCAACTTTCCGAGCTGCAAGCCCAGTTGCAGGACCGCCAAGATGAATTTGATGGTCTGCGCGTGGCGCTCAATGCTGCGGAAAGCGAATGCGCGTCGGAGGGCTCTCGACTGCACGGTTTGAACAAGCAAGTGCAGCGGGCTACCGAGGACCAGGGGCGCTTGCGCCAGGAACTTGAGGCTCTGAAAGCCGAATTGCTTGGAGCGCGCAGCCTGGCGGAAAGTTCCGAGGTCGAATTCGAAAACGAAAACCAAACTCAGTCGCGTTTGGATCAGCAGCGCTTGCAGCTCGAGCACAGCCGCGAGACCCTGGGCCGCGAATTGGGGCAGGTGCAGGTCGAAAAGACCAGAGCCATCTCCGAGTTGACCTCCTTGAAGGAGCGCATCTCATCCGAACAGAAACGCATCGAAATCGATAGCGCGGAAATCGAACGTGCCGAAGGCCGTGCCTGTAATTTTGTGGCCAACGCCGAGGCCGGCGAATCCCAAGGTGTGGGGCTCATGGCCGAAGTGGAGGAGCTGCGCCAAAAGCGCTCCGACATGGAAGGCAACCTCGAAGGTCTGCGCGAGCAGGAACGTCACTTCGCCTCACGCGGCAGCGAGGTTCGCCAATTGGCCGACGAAGTGCAGCGCGGTTTGGACGCGTCCGGAGAGTCGCTTTCCAAGGGACGCCTGCGCGAGCAACGCCTCGATCTCTCACGCGTCGACGTGCTGGAACGCGCCATGGACGAATTGTCTCTGGATGACTGGGCCTTGCGTCAAGACTTTGAACCGCTTGAGGAATTGCTCGAAACACCGGAGCCCATGGAGGCTTTGGAGAAGCGTGTGCACGAGTTGAAGCGCGTACTCGACAAGATCGGACCGGTCAACGTGGACGCGGTCGAGGAATTGGAAGAGGTAGCGGAGCGCCTCGATTTCCTTGAAACCGAATCCGGAGACCTGCGCGACGCCAAGCGTTCCCTGTTGGAAACCCTGAACGCTATCGACGAGGAATCTCGACGCTTGTTCTTGGAGACCTTCGAGGAAGTGCGCGTGGGATTCCAACGCATTTTCCGCCAACTCTTCGGCGGTGGCAAGGCGGACATCCTGCTCGAACCGGACAAGGACGTGCTGGAAGCGGGCATCGATATCATCGCGCGTCCCCCGGGACGTGAAATGTTGGCCATTGGCCTGCTCTCGGGTGGCCAGCGCACAATGACGGCGCTCGCCCTCTTGTTTGCGGTCTTCGAAGCACGGCCCTCTCCCTTCTGCGTACTCGACGAGGTCGACGCGGCATTGGACGACGCGAACATCGGTCGATTCTTGAGCATGCTGCTGCAGTTCGTGGACACCACCCAATTCATCGTGGTGACCCACAACAAGGGCACGATGAGCCACTGCGACGCGCTCTTCGGAGTCACAATGCAGGTCAAAGGCGTCTCGAACTTTGTGGCCGTCGAACTCGAGCAAGTCGACGAATTCACTCCGGATGCAACAGGCCGTACGATTGATGCGCAAGACCCGCAAGACCCGCAAGAGGTCGCGAGCGTTGCGGAGTCTGCCGTGGACGACGATCGCAAACGGGATCCCGAGAGCGGTGAGCCGGTGGTGGAACTTGTACCGCGGTCCGCGTCCCAAGAGGAAGTCGAAACCCAAGATGATGCGGCTCAAGAAGTTCCGCTGGCACACGAGTAGTCGAGCTTCATCCCTTCAACAAACCGGTGTAGGCCCCTTGGGTTTATGCCGGTTTTTTTGTGTCAAACAGGGTCGGGTGATTTGGGTGGGATGCGATGTGCGGCCAGCAGGGTGTTGGGCAGGCCTTTGAGGGCATTTCGCAATTCCCCAACCCAGATCCTCGCAGGGGTGAGTGGATGTGGCCCGGATTGGGATTGGGGTGGGTTTCGGTGGGCAGGCTTGAGTGGCAGGGTCTGGGGGTCGATTAGGAAGTTGCTATTGGGCTGAGGGCCCTTCACATGGAACTTGGAGACAACAATGCCTGCATGGGGCCGCGAATACATTGGGCGCTGACTTTGGCGGTGCTGTATCTGTGCTCTGGCCTGACCCATGGGCAGGAGTCGGAGTCGGAGGCTAGCGCTCATGCCGTCGAGGTGTCGGTGGAGGCCAAGAGCAGTCAATTGACACCCGTAGGGTCGGGTTATCACGACCTGGAAGCCACGCGCGAACTGCTGGGTCATTGGGTGCAGTCAGGTGGGGAGAACGTGCAGTGGGTGGAGTCGTTCGGTAACGTCCCTGCGATTGAGTTTGGAGCCGGGGACTTGCAGCGGGATCCATTGGATCGTAGGCGCACCGTAGTGTTGGCCGGGGGCCTTGACGGACTTTCTGTAGCGGGGGGTGAAGCTGTCTTACGCGCCGGGTATCGTTTGCTGGAGGGACTGCACACCTTGCGGCCGGATTTGGCATTTCTGTTGGTTCCTTGGGCTTCGCCCGAGGGTTTGGCTCGCGTGGATCTGGGCCAAAGCGTGGGCGGCCGAGATTTGGACGGGGATGGGCTAGTGCTACAAATGTTGGTGGAGGATCCTGATGGGCCTTGGACACCCAGCATGGACCCACGCTTTCTTAGTACGGCCAAGCCGGGCGATGCACCGCGCTTCAGGCGATTGACCGAAGGAGCCCAAAGCGATGATGAAGCGTGGGACTTCGATTTGAATCGGTGCTTCCCTTTGTTATCGGGCTTGGACGCCAGCGGGGGAGCGCCATCGATTGAAGAGCGTGAAGAGCGTGTGGCTTGCGCCCTGCGCGAATTTGTTTTGGCGCGACCCTGCGCGTTGGTGGTTTCGTTCCAGGGCAATCATGGCGGCATCGCCTATCCGGGAGCGAGTCCGAGCCCGCCTTGGGAAGTACTACCCGATCAAGCGCTGTACGAAAAACTGGGGCGCGCTTTCCGACGGACTACGGGACGTTCGCGCGCTCCTGTTCTTTCGATCTTTGAAGCGCGAGGTGGACAGGAGAAAGGGTCATTCGTGGATTGGTGTTATACCGTACCCGGCGTACTGGCCATGGAAGTGGCTCCCTGGGGGGTCGGTATCAAGGACGTGGATCCTGCGGAGGAACAAGGCCTGATCGGAGTGGATGCGTGGGACTTTCGACCGGCCTTGGATGAGAAGAGCAGGCGCTGGGCTACCTGGTTGGACGATGCTCGGGGCGGGTTGGGTTTTTCCGAGTGGCGGCCCGTTGTGACGCCGGAGGGCAATACTTGTCTAGTGGGTGGTTGGCAACCCAGGACTTATTGGAATCCGCCTGCAGATGAATTGGCGAGATCTTTGCAGACCCTGGATGCATTCATTTTCGGGCTCGTACAGCGGCTTCCGTATCTTGAATTATGTGACGTGTCGGTAGAGCGCGAAGGGGAGCTTTGCACGGTGATAGCGCGATTGCGCTGCGTGGGATCCATGCCTCTGCAGCCCCAGGTTTTCGGGCGCTGGAGCGGCACTGGAGATGCAGGGCGCGCGTGGTTGCGCGTGCAAACTCCCAACACCGTGCAAAGAATTGCAGGTCCGGACAATCAACTATTTTCGCGCCTCGAGTCTGGAGGGCGTAGTGCGGAAATTAGCTGGTTGCTCTACGCGCCGGAAGGGACGAGGTTGTACTTGGAGTTTGGACTCGGAGCAACAAACTTGGGTGGTCAGGAGTTGGTCCTATGAAAATTTGCGTTCTAGTTGGCTCGTTAATGTTAGCGGTTGCCGTATTTCATCCTCCGCTCTGGGGAGCCGTGCAGCTGGACGACGGTCGTGTACAGACCGCTAGGGTGGTAGAAACGCCAAAAGAATTCGATGACGCCATCAAACGCTTGGAATCAAATCCAAATATTCTCTCCCTGCAGGCTGCTTTTCAAAGTTTGGCGCGTGTCTATCCGCAGCGCGTACGCCTGGAAAATTATGGGACCAGCAAGGAAGGCCGATCCTTGTTTCGATTGAGGGTTCTACCCTGGGACGTGGACTTGGAATGCGCGAAGGCTGGGCAGCCCACCGTGTTGGTTGTGGCGGGATTGCAATCGGCCGCGGCTCCAGGACCGCTGCTGCGTTGGGTCGCTATGCTGGCGATGGAAACGGAAAGGTCTCAAGGGCCAGAGCTGATTTTCTATCCCATGCCGGATCCGGATCGCTGGGCGCAGGGCCGCGACCCCATCGTCGAGCCATCAACCGTTTGCTTGGCACGTAACTTCCCGGATGGCTGGTCCCCGTGGCTCGAGGGTTTCGGCAATCCAGGCAGTCTGCCGCTTTCGGAGCCAGAGACGCGGTCTTTGGCGAAATCGATGGCTGCTCTGCCCGAAGCCGTCGCTTTGATCCTACTTGGCACAGAGGACGATATGAGCCAGGGCAAGCCAGCAGCGGGCACGCTCGGACGATATGCGCGCGAGTCTTTGGGGCTACTGATCGCTGAACCGAGCGGTACGCATGCCAAGGACTGGACAGAGACCTTGCGCTGGGTGGATAGTCAGCGACCGCGAATTCAGGTGCAAGCGATCGCGAGCAAGCGGCTGTCCAAGGACCTTTGGATGGTGGACCTGGCTGTGAGCAACAGCGGCCAGCAAAGTGCGGGTAAGAGATCGCGCGGGGTGGAAATCCAAGTCACTGGTGCGAGTTGTTTGAAAGTAGCGTGGGCTCCAGAGCAGGTGCAGGACTTCACGCAACTCGAAAACTCAATCCTGCCCGTACTCCCGCGACCCGGCGGTCATGCGCGGATACGCCTCGTATTGCGGGTGACGGATGCTCAAGCGATAGCCGTGCACTTGAACTCTCCAGGCTTGCACGCGGAGTGGATTCCGCTGGTGCTTGGAGTCGCCGGAGAAGCCGTGGCGGAAGTGCGCTGATACTCTTGCCGTGAAAGCCAACCGACCGATGTGTCAGAAGGCCGTGGTTGCAACCTGATGAAGCTCGTCTTAAGGAACGAGGCGTTGGCTCAGGGCCTTCAAGCCTAGTAGGGTCATCTTGCCAATGGCCGTGAGGCTCTCCTCACTGCACTTGTCCATCGTGTCGTCGCTGCTGTGCCAGTAGCGGTTGTCAGGACCGTACTCGAAATCGATGAGGTCGAGCACGGGGATGGAAAGGGCGCGGAAGGGCAGGTGATCGTCGCTCAAGCGTTGCGAGCGTGCGCCCAGGTGCTTGCCATAACCTCCCTTGATGATGGCTTTGTCAAACAGCTTGCGCAGCCAAGGGGTGGAGTTTAGGTCGGGGCTCAGGCGTAAATCTTTGTCGCCCACCAGGTCGAGCAGCACTACGGCCTTGAGTTTCTGGAAGCCGGCCTTCTTGGAGAACTCGTGGGCGTGGTGTCGGGATCCATAGGTGTTGTCGGGATCCTGCCAGAAGGGGCGTACCGCTTCTTCTCCATCGAAGAAAATGAAACGGTAGGACACAGAGCGCTGGGTGGATGCCGTGATGGCGCGGGCGAGTTCCAGCACGGCCGCCGTGGAGGAGCCTGCATCGTTGGCGCCTACAAAGTCCTTCAGAAACTTGGTGTCCATGTGAGAGGCGACCATGACGAGCGGTGCCTCCGGGTCCAGATCGGAGATCAGATCCGCGTACAGATTGGTGAAGGTGAGTTTGCCTGCGGGCGTGTCTGCCGTGATCGGTACCACGTTCTCAAAAGTCTCCCACACGGGTTCCAAGTTCACCTTGCGCAACTCGGCGTCCAGGAAGAACCGCAGTTGCTCCAGGGTTGCGGAGCCAGCAGGGCGCGGGCCCATCCCCACGATGTGTTGCATATCTTTCCAGGCGCGGGCTCCGTCATACACGGGTGCCACGGCCTGCACGGTTTGAACCTTGGGGTTCTCCTCCTGTGGACCTTGATCCGGGCCTTTGGAGTGGGAACAGGCGGTGGAGCCGAGCGCGATGCACAGTACCAGGGATAAATTGTAAATGGGGGCGAGTCGCATGGGGAGGGCTTGGGGACCGTTGCAGGATAGCGGAAAGGACTGCATGGGCGAAGAGGGGCGTACTGGACACAGGGCTGGAATAGCTCCCCGCTATAGGACGACCGAGCCCAACGGGTCTTTCCTGGGACTGAGCCGGTCCCCGAGCAAGATCCCGGAGGGCTCGCCCCTCAAGGGAACACCGAATTGCGCCGATCATCAGAGGGCTCCTTCGACAGTCCACCCCACCCCGTCTGCGTGAGTTCCCTATGAGTGAATCGAAAAA
>JBLFXY010000099.1:0-12816 GCA_047611645.1 Glaciecola sp. | reverse complement strand
CCCTCTCGGGGCATGCTTTGAGCCGCCCCTGACTCGGGTGCTAGTACCACCGCAACGAAACGGGGTCCGAGCTCCGCCAAAGTCTGGCGCTCCAGCGCGGTTCCAGTCGGCACGGCGATGAACGCCAGATTGCCGGATTCTCGAACCGCAGATGCGGATAGATCCACAAGGCCATCACTCATTCCCTGCCCGTGCAATCCCACCAAATAGTCGGCCTGCATGCTCGACCAGAGCATCCAACGGGAATTTTGACCGGGGATTTGCTCGGCGAGTTGCTCGAATGAGAGCCCCGCTTGGCAGATCTCGGCATGCAAGTCTCGAGCTCGCTTGCCCAGGGCCCACCAGGCTCCTGCCGCTTCCGGAGCCGGGCGCTCCACACCCAAAGCCAGCTTCAGCTCACCCCCACGCAGCCCACGCAAGACGCTCGACCAGGCATGAATGGACTCTCGGCGCGGAATGGCTAGGCGTTCGCCGGGGCGAAAGATGTCCAACCAAGCACCTTGGGCGATGCCACGGGGCGGCTCCAGGTGCACCGGAAGCACGCGCGCCAAGGCCTCCTCAAATTGCCGAACCGCGCGACGGCCGGGGAGCACATACCACCAATCCCCGGCATCCTCGCCCATTCGTTCAACAAGGGCCTGAGCAGCCCTTTCCAAGGGCCGCCTGCCCCATCCCAGGAAGATTCTTTCCATGGGAGCAGTCTACCGATCCCATTGATCACCAATCCACGGTCATCTACCGCGAAAGCGGTGAAAGAACCGGGAGTTGCGAATGAACCTCAGCGCCCCTTGGGAAGCCAGTGCAAGAAGGCCCCTTCAAGGCTCTTCTTCGGATCCAAGTCCGCATCGCTGAGCGGACGCTGGTACTGCTCCTCGAAGATCAACTCAAAGATGTCGATCGGGTCGGCTGCAAGAATTCCGCCGGCATCCAACTCCGCCGTCGTGCCCATGGCTTTCAGCCAACTGGCGAACTTCTTGTGGGACTCTACGGGCTTGCGCCCCCCACCTTTCTCGCGCATCCAATAGAGGAAGCAGGTCGAGTAGCAACGCGCGAACTCCAAGCGATCCCCGTAGTAATCGAGGGGGACCACCTTCCGGGTTTGACCTTGGGCTCCGAGTACCGGAGCCGCGGTAACCGCGCGCTCGTTCTCATCATCGGAAAGCAACTCGAAGTAGCGCACCTTGTCCTTGCGGTCCTTACGCGGTTGCGCTTCCTTACCCGCGGCCTGAGCCGACTTCAGCACGCCAATGAAACGGTCCTTGCCGTGGGTATCACGCCACCGGCTGTCCGCCAGGTTCGGAGGCAGGACTCCGCCCTCCGACTGTCCACCCGGTACAAACATAGATCGCGCTTCTTTACGGCGCTCACGCAGATCCCCATCCACGCGCGTATTGCATTCCTTAAAAACGTCGACGACGAGGTTGATCGAGAGTCCGCCTGCCACGGACGGCGGTACTTTCCCACCGAAGTAATTGTCCACCAAGCCCAGGGACGCTAGCTGGCAAATTTGCTGCTTCAAACCGGTCGGACTGCGCTCCTCCATGTCGGATCCCTGACGATAGGTACTCTCACTGGGGTTGGCTGCGCTGAACTGCATCGAGATGAAACGCCAGTCTTCCACGTAGAAATTGGTCCACGAAAATATGTCGCTGTTCCACATACTGTCGCGTGCTTCCGGACGCGCCCAACCCGCCAATGCGATGGTTTCCACGTAGCGTTCACGCCCGGGGTGAAGCACCATCTTTTCGGACTTGGGCGCACGTTCCAAACCCAGGCCTCCTGACGTTTGTAGAAACGTGTTGAGCTCCCTGAAAGTTTCCAACCGCTTCGTTTTCACTTCCAAGACCGTCCACAGATCCAACGCCTTGGGAGCTTCCATGCCCCCATCGCCCCCCGGAGTCGCCATGATTTTCGCAGCATCGATCGCAGACCCCAGTTTCGCCTTACCCAGATAAACCTGGAGGTCCTTACAAACTTGGCGCTCGGTCTTGTATCCCAAGCCACCGGGATCTACCCAATCGAGCCAACGCTGCTGCATGATCACTAGGCTCTGAGCCACCCCGAACATACGCTCCGCATCCTTGGCATTGACGAATGCGTCCTGCTCCATGTACAGGTCGAACAACCCGATCTCCAGGTGTACAAACCCCAGCTTGCAGTAGTCGTCAAAGGTGAAGGTCTCTGGCGTCTGCCCCATCATTCCATGCCGCAAGAGGGCCTGATCGGCTTGCGCTTGATAGTCGAAATCAGCGGCCGGTTGGGCAACTTTCGGGTGTGCGCCAAGCGCAGGACTCAAGAACAACGCCAAGGATAGCGCCGCACAGTAGAAGGTTGCTTTCATAGGAATGAAGTTCGTCAAAACAGGTTGGGGGGGGCCGCAAAGGCCCATTTTCAGCCCCCAGGCAGACTATTGTTAACACGCCCCGGCCTGCCTAGTTCCGGAGTGGATTTGCCAATTTTTTGGTGATTCGGGTGTATTTTACCGGAGGCTCACGACCCCGCTACTACCCATTCATCGGGGAGGCGGATACGCCGCCAGCACAATTTTATTTCACAGCGCCTGCCGCATGAATTGTTGGCAATCTCGAATCAGGCGGTTGAGGGCATTTTTCTGCTGGGTGATGATGGCGTCCATTCCGGGCATGGGTTGCCAATGATCGTCAAACACCCAGATTTCTTCATTGCCGGCTTTGGCTGGCAAATGAATGATTCCCTGCTCGGTCAGCAGCCCCACATCGGCAAATCCTGCGACTACGCGAACCCTCTCCTTCAACGGACTGAACAAGCTTTCGCCTTGGGTGTAACCCATGCGCAATTCAGGGTCCGCTCCTAGGAGTTCCATCAGACTGTTGGACACATCCAGGTGGGACGTAGGTGAATCTTCGACACCAATTCCGACACCTGGCCCGTACATGAACAGCGGCACGTCGACCTGCTCCGGCGTGTAGTTTGAAGTGTGTCCCCAGAAACCGCTCTCATAGAACTCTTCCCCGTGATCACCGGTGACCACCACGATGGTTCCAGCTGCGTTGGGATGATCTCGGTCCACTTGCTCTGCACGGGCAAGAATTTTCTCGGCTACGCTATCCGTATACAGCACGGAGTTCTTGTAGGTGTTGATGACTTTTTCACGCAGGATGCCGAGCTCGGGTTCCTCGGTAGTGCGACCCAATCTGACGTACTCAAGTTCATTTTCCAAGGCTGGCTCAAAGGGGCCGCCCGGATTAAAATAGGGCTGGTGCGGAGAATCGAGCAACACGAAGCTGAAGTACGGACGCTGCTCGCTTTGAGTATCGCGTTCCTCCATCCACTGCACGAAGGCGTCTGCAACCAAACCGTCCTTCACGTCGGAGCGACGCGAGATAGGCTCACCGTCATCCTTCAGGAAATTGTCGATGACCTGCTCGCGTTCAAGGCCATGCCACGCGGTCTGCAAGAACTCCGGGAAGTTCATGGAAGCCGCCGAGATCACCCGAATGTCGTAATCCAATGCCTGTAAGGAATCGATCAAAACGGGCGTGGTATTATTCTCCAGAGCTCGGAACCAATAAGAACCGTGCAGGCCATAAAGCATGGTAAACAGACCGAAGCGCGTGCCGTTGCCCCCACTCTTGTGGTTGGCAAAAGAGCGGGACTGCGCTTCCCGCCGGACCAGGTTCGGCGTCAACTCTGCGGACATGGCATCGCGTCGCCAAGAATCCAAAATGACGAGCAGTATGTTCGGGCGGGGTGCGCCCTCAGGAAATTCGGGAAGCGACGTGGGGTAGGTCAATTCCTGACCTTTTTCTCCACCCAGTGACACGGTAGCGAGTAGGCCGTAGATGTCCTTGCGACCACCGCGCCAGGAATCGATCAGGGGACCCAGCCGCACCTTCGGACCGGGCAGAGCCTTGGAAGCCACTAGGAGTTCTCGGTCACTGGTGATGCTGGCTATGGCATACATACTTTTTGCGACCGCAATCAGCGGCAACAGGAGCGCAAAGCAAACCACTCGCGGCTTCAAAAACCAAACTTGACCTCCGCCCTGCACTTCACGCTCCATGATGCATCCCAAACGCCAGCGCCAGAAAAAATACCCAAGCACTGACAAACCCGAAATCATCGCGATGCCTGTAATCCACACCGTTGGGCCCAGGTGTACCGCATCCCCGGAGCCCTCCGTCATAGCCACGTTGAAAATCGCCCAATTGAAGTGGTACCCAAGCAAGCGGTAGACCACCGTATCCGCATAGAGAAGCCCCAGAAATAGGCCACCGGCCAGGCTCTGCCAAATCCCAACCCAGATGGGCCTGCGGATGCAGCAGTGAGCCAAGACCATGACAATGGCCGGCAAGAGACCAATGATGGCGATATCGGCGACCAACTCCAGTGACTGGTAGAAGCGTGATCCGGGGGAGGCGTCTTCCAGGGAGCGGAAAAGCCATAGCGTCCCTACGAGTGTGCCCACAATTAAGTTGAGCAACCATAGTTGAAAGCCAGCGTGTACCAGATCGCTGCGGCTCGCTTCTCTGCGGCGGGGTCGGATGTTCTTAGTCATGGACGCTACTGCCCGGGGGCATACGTTCGGGGGAGCCATTTTATTGCAACTTGCCTCCTCGGCACCAAAAATGCTCTGAAATCGGAGGCTTGCTGGCTAGAAGTTCCCCCTTTGGGCTCAGAAAGGCTGCTCGGCCCTTGTCCAACCTCCTCTTGGGCGGTATCTTCCGCCCCTCAAACGGAGAGGTGGCAGAGTGGCCGAATGCGCCACATTGCTAATGTGGTGACTCCTTTGGGGTCCGCGGGTTCAAATCCCGCCCTCTCCGCCATTTACCCCCTCGGGCCCTCGCCCCTCTCTGGATGCCTGCGATCTCCCTCCAAGGGACCCGCTCCCAAAGCGGCACCGCCCGTCGGGTCCAGCCCCGGGGCGCGCGCATCCTGCGGTCCTTGCTGCTCGCCGCTCTGGTCGCGCCGCTGGCCGCCTGCGAAGGCCGACGCGTCCTCATGGTGGACTCGTCCCCCCAGGGCGCGCTGGTACGGCTCGACGAAGATGTCATCGGCCGGACACCGCTGGAGCACACGTTCGAGCACTATGGAAAGCGGCGCCTGTCCTTGTACCTGCCGGGGTACCGCACCTACTCGGACAAGCTGCACCTGAAGATGCCCTGGCACGCCAGCTTCCCCATCGATATCTTCACGGAGATTCTGCTGCCCCTGCAATTGGGCTACGAGAAGTCTGTGCTGGTCACGCTCGAACCGGACGACGGAAAGATCGTGTACGAAACGTTGGACTCCTTTGTGGAGCGCGCCGAAATTTTGCGGGACAAGCTGGCCTTGCCGACGACCCTTCCCGAGCCTGAGCTGGACGGCAACCCTGTCCCCGTGCAAGTGCCGGAGCTCGAGCCCGCCGCCACAACCGATATCGAACCGTGAGTCGGCCCCTGCCCACGGGGGAAGACCTGCGCGGCATGCGCGTAGTGGTGATGGGATTGGGTCAGTTCGGTGGTGGTCTTACGGTCGCTCGCTACCTGGCCAAACAGGGCGCGGAGGTTTGCGTCACGGATCTCAACTCTCCCGAAAACCTGCTTGAATCGTGCAATGCCCTACGGGATTGGCCGATTCGGTTTGTCCTAGGAAGGCACGATGAAGCCGATTTCTTGGATGCGGATCTGATCGTTGCGAACCCCGCCGTGCCCCCTCGTAGTCGATTCCTTCAACTTGCGCGCGAGAGAAACATCCGCATCACTTCGGAGATGGAGCTGTTCCTGCACAGCACCCAGGCGCAACTATTTCTGGTGAGCGGAACCCATGGAAAAAGCAGCGCGGTTTCCTTCTTGGAGCAACTCCTACGCGACCGCGGGCGTCCCGTTTTTCTGGGCGGCAACATCGGACGCTCCTTGCTCGACGAACCGGGCGCCATGCAAGCGCAAGCCCAATGCGTGATCGAGATTTCCTCATACCAGCTAGAAGCCTTGGGCACGCCTTTGCCCAAAGCAAGCGCTGCGGGTCTCACGGCCCTGGCTCCCGATCACCTAGAGCGTCACGGCAATCTGGAAGAGTACCTGCGCTGTAAGTCCCTGATTTTCGATTGGCTTGACGATGGCTCGCCGGCCTTTTTAACGGGCGATTGGTGGGACCTGCCCCCCTTCACAGAGATGCGCAGGGCGCGCCCCCAACTCGCCTGGCAAGCCTATGGGCCTGCCGAAAAATTAGGGATCCAGGAGGATCGCTTCCAATGGGGCGACCAAGTCCTGGGGGCACTGGCCGACTTCAAAGTTCAGGGTTCCTTCCAGCGACTCAACCTTCTGCTAGCCCTAGGCATCGCGCACTCGGCTGGGGTGCCGGGGCCCGAGCTCGCAGATCGCATCGCAACGCTCTCCGGCCTACCTCACCGCTTGCAGCCGTTGACTCCCGGCCCGGGGCCCACGGTTTTCGACAATGGCGTGTCCACCACGCCTGAGACCACCTTGGCCGCGGTCGCCAGTTTTCCAGATCCGGTGGTCCTTTTGGTCGGGGGCCAGGCAAAAGCTGACTTGCCCTACCCGGAACTAGCGCGAGTCTGCGCGCAACGTGGGGACCGGGTGCACCTTTTTGGGGCGGCGAGCGAGGAGCTAAAAGAAGCCTTTTCCGGACTTGGAGAGCGCTTGACCCCCCATGCCACCCTCCAGGAGGCGATCCAGGCTGCTTGGGATGATTGCCAGACCGGCCAGATCCTGCTCTTCTCCCCCGCCTGTGCGAGCTTCGACGCGTTCACCAACTTTCAGGCTCGCGCGCAGTGTTTCCTAGACCAAATCCAGGTCCTGCGCGAAATCGAGCGTCCCCCAACAACACCGAGCGCAAAACTCTTCAAAAATGGGGACCTGGGCCTATAGGATTGTATGCCCCTCCCAGATCATGGTTCTCGTCAGGTGACCAGCAAAACGTGATCTTGCCCGTGTTAGACTCCCCCAACGATGAAGTGCCAGTTTTGCCAAGCGATGCAGGGAACCGTCCAGGTGACCGAAGTGGAGAATTGGGAGGGCATGGGCTCCCCGAACAACAAGATCGTGATCAAGCACCTCTGTGAAGCGTGCGCCCAGCAACAGGATCTACCGTTTCTGGGGCCCGGTACCAAGGCCAGCGCCAAACTCTGGCAGCTGATGGGTGCCACCGCCAAGGCCGTTCAAAACAAGCCCCAGGTGGTCTGTCCGGGCTGCGGAATGGGCCAAATGGAGCTGCGCAAGGTTGGCCGGCTTGGCTGCCCCCAGTGTTACGAGGTCTTCGGCGAGGATTTAAAAACCACGCTGGAGCGTATTCATGGCGCGGTGCGCCACAAGGGCCGTATGCCTGGCAACCAAAGCACCGAGGAGCGGGATCGCATGGAGCGCATCCAAAGCTTGCGCACTCGGCTCGAGAATGCCATCCGCTCGGAACAGTTCGAAGACGCGGCTGAGTTGCGGGACCAACTTGGGTCCTTAGAGCTCCTCGAATAAGCAATCTCCTTAGATATGCTCCCAAGGTTGAGCCTGTCTCGAATTGGAGCTAGAAGTACTCCAATCGGGTGGGATCCCAACTCTGGTCTTCTCAAGTAGATCCTGGCATCCTTGAGAGCGCTAGCACGGAGTCCACCCGCGGGAATCCGAAGTCCTAGGACCGAACCTTTGGCTTCGGGCTCAACAAACCGCCCTGCCTACGCCGAAAGGGGTAGCGGAGCTGTTTCCTAGTCTCCCCGACCAATACCCACCCACCTTTACTCCATCTGACCCGCCTGCTTTGGCATGCGGTACCCAGACGCCACAGACGCCCCCACGAATCATGTTCGATCGCTTCACAGACCGCGCCAAAAAGGTCATGAACTTCGCCCGCCAAGAGGCCCAACGGTTCAACCACGAATACCTGGGAACGGAACACATCCTGCTAGGTCTCATCAAGGAAGGCGATGGTGTCGCCGCTCACGTTCTTAAGAACATGGGCATCGACATGACCAAAATCCGTATGGAGATCGAGAAGATCGTCAAAACGGGTCCTTCCATGGTCACCATGGGCCAGCTGCCGTTCACCCAAATGGCCAAGAAAGTGTTGGAGCTCTCCATGGAGGAAGCTTCCAGCCTCAGCCATAACTACATCGGTACCGAGCACCTGTTGCTGGGCCTGATCAAAGAGAACGAAGGCATCGCCGCTCAAGTCCTCACGAACCTGGGTGTCAAGCTCGAGGACGTGCGCGAAGAAGTGCTCGACTTCCTGGGAGCCGACAGCATCGAGGACACCGAGGACTCCAACATCGTGGAAGAAGGCTCCGTGCCCTCCTCCGGCAAGAGCAAAACTCCTGCCCTCGATTCCTTTGGTCGCGATCTGACCGAATTGGCCAAAGAGGACAAGCTGGACGCCGTGATCGGCCGCGCAAACGAGATCGAGCGCGTCATCCAGATCCTCTCCCGCCGCACCAAGAACAACCCCGTTCTACTCGGTGAGCCCGGCGTCGGCAAAACTGCCATCGTCGAAGGCCTCGCCCAACAGATCATCAATCACACCGTGCCGGAAATCCTTCGGGACAAGCGCATCGTGGTTCTCGACTTGGCTCTGATGGTCGCCGGTACCAAGTATCGCGGTCAATTCGAAGAGCGCATCAAAGCCGTCATGACCGAAGTGCGTCGCGTCAAAGACGTCGTGCTGTTCATTGACGAGCTGCACACTCTGGTCGGAGCCGGTGGAGCCGAAGGCGCCATCGATGCATCCAACGTGCTCAAGCCCGCCCTTTCACGCGGCGAGATTCAGTGCATCGGTGCGACCACCCTGGACGAATACCGCAAGCACATCGAAAAGGACGGAGCCCTCGAGCGCCGCTTCCAATCGGTCACCGTGGAGCCGCCCACGCCCACCCAAGCCTACGAGATTCTCAAGGGTTTGCGCAGTCGCTATGAGGAGCACCACCGCGTCAAGTACACGGACGCCGCCCTCGACCTGGCCGTGGATCTTTCCTGCCGCTACATCAACAATCGCTTCCTGCCCGACAAGGCCATCGACGTGATGGACGAGGCCGGCGCGCGCGTGCGCATCGCCGCCATGGTTCCGCCGCCCGATGTGGCTGAGATCTCCAAGGAGATCGAGGGGCTCGAGAAAGAAAAAGACCAGGCCGTCACCGACCAGGACTTCGAACTCGCCGCGCGTCTGCGCGACGACGCTTACAAGCTCAAGAAGAAGCGCGAGGAGATGCAAGCCGACTGGCGCAAGGAGCAACAGGAAACCGAGCAAGTCGGCGAAGTCACCGTCGACATCATCCAGGAGACCATCTCCAAGATGACCGGCATCCCGCTCACCCGTCTCGAAAAAGCCGAGCGCGAGCGCTTGCTCCAAATGGAGCAGGAAATGGGTGCCATCGTCATCCACCAAGAAGAAGCCATCGAAGCCATCGCGCGCGCCGTGCGCCGCAGCCGTTCAGGTCTCAAGGATCCGAAGCGCCCCATGGGCTCCTTCATGTTCCTCGGCCCCTCCGGCGTGGGCAAGACCTTCCTGTGCAAGCAGTTGGCCAAGTTCATGTTCGGTGACGAGGACGCCATCATCACGATGGACATGTCCGAGTACATGGAGAAGCACAACGCTTCTCGCCTGGTCGGCGCGCCTCCGGGCTACGTCGGCTTCGAAGAAGGCGGTCAGCTCACCGAGCAAGTCCGTCGTCGTCCCTACTCCGTGGTCCTACTCGACGAGATCGAAAAGGCGCACCCCGACGTGTTCAACATGTTGCTCCAGATCATGGAAGAAGGTCGCCTGACCGACTCCTTCGGTCGTCATGTCGACTTCCGCAACGTGATCTTGATCATGACCAGTAACCTCGGCTCGCACACCATGCGCTCCGGTGGTCAACTTGGATTCGAACGCCTCGAAAACACCGAGGTCGCCGAAGAGGAACGTCGCAAGCGCAACAAGACCAACGTCATGGTCGAAGTCGAACGCCACTTCCGCCCCGAGTTCCTAAACCGTCTAGACGAAGCCATCATCTTCAACCCGCTCACGCGTACCGATCTTGAAAGCATCGTCGGCCTACAACTCAACGAAGTGCGCGAGCGCCTAGTCGAGCACGGCCTGACCCTAGAGCTCACCGCAGCCGCCACCAGTCTGCTCATCGACAAAGGGTACAACGCCGACTACGGCGCCCGTCCCCTTCGCCGAGCCATCGAACGCCTCATCGAGGACCCCATGGCCGAGCAACTCCTACGCGAAGAACTCGAAGAGATGAAAACCATCTACGCCGACATCGACGAAGCCGGCGAGAAACTAACCTTCTCCACCGAACCGCCCGCCACCAACCCCGCTGAAAAGTCCACGGACGAACCGGCCAGCACGGAAGCGTAAGCCACCAACAACCTCGGGTCCCCAGACCCAAGCAACCCGCGGGGCGCATCTTCACCGATGCGCCCCGCGGTTCGTTTGCTGCCGCACGTCGAGCCTCCTTGTTCCCTCCCTTTCTCCAAGGGGGCCCAATTGGCTCTGAATCCCCTATTGCAAATCCGTAGCCGGCCCCGGTTCACGACTCCTATGCCAACGAGTGCAACTGGTTGTTGTGCTGACTAGGTATCACGTTGTCCTGAATCGACTTAGGTCCGTTCCGTCAGAGCGGGTTGCAAGGCCTAATCTGGGCCAAGACTGCGACCTGTGCGCACTCCGTGCGTTAGGAGTCATTTGCTGATCAGGCACGCGGCCCGTCGTCGGCTATCGGGATCCTTCCAGGACGACTATGCTCGAGCTTGGAGCGTGCGGCCGAACAACCGTTGTTTTGAGGCTCGCTCCTCTGGACTCTTTCCAAGGACTCGACATGCTACGAACTCTCTCAGCCCTGATTCCGGGGCTCCTTTTTGGTTGGGTCGGAAGTGCTTTCGGCCAGGGTGACGACTGCGGCACAGCCACTGCGATCAGTGCGCCGGGTGCCTACTGGTTCGATACCGCGCCGCTGACCACTTCGGGCTTCGATGGGACCGGTACGTGTACGGGGGACACTATCTTTAACGACGGGTTCTTTCTGTGGACCGCGCCCGTCGCAGGCAACTACAAATTCGACACCTGGGTTTCGAGCGTTGGGACGCGCTTGGCCGTGCATGCCGGAATCGGATGCAGCGCGGTTTGCATCGAGTACAACGATCTTCCGACGGCCCTTGAGAGTGAGGTGACCGTGCTCGGCGTTGCCGCCGGGGATATCCTGTTGATCCAGGTGGGTACCTCAGCATCGTCGCTGAACGCTTTCATGCCCCTCAACGTGCGCTACCTCGGTCCGCCTTCGGTGGGCTCGCGCTTCTGTTCCAACGGCTTCATCAATTCGACCGGTGGACCCTCTGTCCTCCTAGGCTCGTTGAACGGGATACAACCAGGTTTGCACCTGGAAGTCACCGGGGGGCCGCCAGGCGAGCTGGGATACATTTTGGTCGGGACCGGAGTGGACCCGGCCCCGAGCATCATGCTGGGCAACGGCCTGCTCTGCTTGGACGTCTTCAATGGCCACTTGGGAGGTCGCTACAACATTGCAGGCGGAACTCTCAACTCGATCGGCCTGTTCGACACCTTTGGAGTTCTGCAGAACTTGGCCGGAACGTCCAGCGTTGGAAGTGGCTTTGACGTCCCTGAAATCCTGCCGTTCGCAGGATTGCCAATGATCGCCGCGGGGCAGACCCTGCACTTCCAGGGGTGGCTCCGGGACACGCCCGCTGGCATTGGCCAATCCAACGCCACCACCGGTTTCTCGTACACGTTCCTATAGGCCGTGAGTGCCCTCGCTATCGCGTTGCGCTAGGGCTCCATACAGGGTCGCATCGGGGGGGGGCTGAGCGTAGCGTCGGAGTCGACTGTGCGGATTCCGGCCCACGCCAAGCCTTGCCCTTTGCCGGAAGGGGCATCGCCCAAATTCGCAGCAAGTACCGAGTGAGGACAAAAGCCGGCGGCACGTTCTTTCACGGATCAAAGTGCCGCCGAAACTTACCCTGGCTCGATATCCGGTTCATCGAGCTCCTGGTCCTTGATCTTACGAAGCCTACGGGTACGGGACCGACCGGCAGGGAGCCGCGCTTGCTCCCGCTAGCGGAACGCGACCTTTATGCGGTGGAGAAGTTCGACATTGCCGTCGGGTTCATGTCGCAGTGCCACGCCTGGAAGTAGCGCGTATCCCCGGCAAAATCGCGACGGCGCCTGTGGGCGTGGGAATATCCGTCAAGGCGAGTGCAACGCTGGCACCGCCGGCATTGCTCGCTTGGAAGATCTCGCTCGGACCCCGGTTTAGGCGGCCGCCCACGTACAGGGAGCCTTGGGCTCCTCCCGGCATGCCCACCAAAGTGGCAGAGTCCGGATAGTTACGCCGTCGGGACACCGTTCCTATCCCAAAACCCGCAGCATCGCCGGGTCTGAGGTAGCGTACCTCCACGAAGGAATCGCAGCGGCTGGCTTCAAAGCGCTGGCGCAATCCCCAGCAAATCCCTGGCGCTAAACGTCCGGATTGACTCCCAGCCACTGGAACAACTGCCTGCGCATAGCAACCATTCTGGGGTCCGAGGGGTTGCGCGGATGCGGTATGTCGATGGTCAGTTGACCCGCGATCTTTCCGGGACGCGATGAAAGAACGACGACCCGTTCCGCAAGTTGGATGGACTCTTCCACGTCGTGGGTGACGAATACGATGGTGGGTTCGCGCTCCTTCCAAAGTCGGACCAATTCAGCGCGCATACTCAGACGCGTGAGGGAATCCAGGGCTCCGAACGGTTCGTCCATGAACAGTACGTCGGGCTCGACGGCCAGGGCGCGCGCCACTTCCACCCGTTGCTTCATGCCTCCGGATAGTTCCATGGGATAGGAACCTTCGAAGCCACCGAGGCCGACCAGATC
>JBLFXY010000098.1:0-12866 GCA_047611645.1 Glaciecola sp. | reverse complement strand
TAGGCCGCGCCCTGTCACGACACATCTCCCAGCCCGGACGGGGTTGTTTTCTGGGTGCCACCGTGCGCTTTTGGATCTGGAACGTGGTAGCCGCCGCGTTGTTGCATTATCGCTACACGGACAACGTGAATACGAGCGAATCGATCAAGGCCTGGAGCTTCCTGCACTTGGCCTTGGTCTCCAACTCCTTCGGCCTCACCTTCCCTTTTGCGTTGCTCTCGACGCTATTGGCCATGGTTTGGCCACGAAACGCCAAGCACTCGCTGACCACGATCTTCGCCCTGATTTGGGGCCTATTCCTGGTCGCGATCCTGGTGGACACAGAAATTTGGGGCACCTTCCGTTACCACTTCAATGGCATGGTGTGGGCCACCATCAAGAACCCGGCCGCCGGCGACGCGATCCATTTCAGTACCAGCGATTACGTCTTATCCAGCCTGGAGATCGGGTTCATTTTCCTGGCCGAGTGGTGGTTGTTCCGCTGGCTCTTGAAGCGCGCGCCGGGTGGATTCCGCCCGCCGTCCAAGCGCATCCTGCTGCTGATTCTACTTCCGATATTCCTGGTGGAGAAGGTCATTTACGCCCACGCGGATCTGTACCGCGACCGCCGCGTGACCGCATTGGCGCGCGTCTTCCCCCTCTACCAACGCCTGACGATCAAGCGCACGATGCGCAAGCACTTTGGCTTCGTGCTCGAGGACCGGCCCAAAGTCGACCTAAGTGGCGGCGGCATCCTGCTGGACTATCCGCTCAGCAGACCGGTGTTCGCCGAGGCCTCGGGCCAACGCCCCAACATCGTGGTGATCGCCATCGACTCGGTGCGCGAGGATATGTTGGCCTCGGCCACCATGCCGCACCTGCAAGCGTACGTGGACGACACCGCCAACGGCGCACTGGTTTTCAAGGACCATTACAGTGGCGGCAATGCCACGCGTTTCGGCCTGTTCTCCATGATTTACGGCTTGCACGGCTCCTATTGGATCCCGGTGTATACCGAGAGCACTCCCCCAGTTTTGGTCGACAGCCTTATGGAATTGGACTATGAAATGCAGGTGCTCTCCACCGCGTCCATGGACTATCCCGAGCTGCGCTCGACCGCCTGGGTGCGCATGGAAGAGCACGTGAACGACGACTTGGAAGGCGACACACCCGGCGAACGCGACGCCTCCATGGCCATCGCTTTCGAGGACTGGCTCACAGAACTCGAAGCTGAGGGCAAGGACGACAAACCCCTATTTACTTTCGCCGTGCTGGACGCGCCCCACCAGACCTATTCATTCCCGGACCCGCCGGAGGGCGCGCCCTTCTTCGAGCCTTACATGGAAACGGTGAACTACCGCGGCCTGGCCAAGAACGCCACGGACGAGCAAAAGGTGCTCATCAAAAACCGCTACAAGAACTCGGTGCTGCACGCGGACCGCGTGGTGCACGACATGGTGGAAAGCCTGCGCGCCCACGGCGAATGGGAGAACACCATCCTGATCATCACCGCTGACCATGGCGAAGAATTCTGGGAGAACGGCTTCTGGGGTCACACCTCCAACTTCACCAAAGAGCAAGCCCACGTGCCCTTCGTCCTCTCTGGCCCCGGCGTCACCGGCGGCGTCGAAACGCGCGCCACCAGCCACGTGGACCTGGCCGCCACCCTACTCGAGCTCATCGGCGCCGACCCCGCGAACCGCGCCGAATGGACCGTAGGCTTCAACTTGCTCGACCTGCCCGCCGACCAGGCCATGGTCAACGACCACTCCCAACCCGAAGGCTACCGCCGCCGCACCATCTCCGGCTGGGACCTACTCGGCATCGACGCCCCCGGCGGAATCCTCGTGGTCCCCACCGAAACCCACCGCGGCCTGGTCGAACCCTGGACCCACAACTGGCAACCCATGATGGACGACAACCTCATCAAAGACGAAGCCCAAGCTCTCTCACGCACCGCCCTAGAGTGTCGCCGCTTCCTGCGCTGAGCCCTATTTGGGCGCGGCCCCCTCCTGGCGCCGAGTAATCGGGGAAGCGGGGGACCGGAAGTCGTATAATTCCGAACATGAAACGCGAATTTATCAAGTTCGGCACGCGGCAGGATCGGCCTCGATTCTTCAGTGAACGCTTCCGTGGGCCCTTGAAGGGCAGCGTGCTCGATGTGGGCTGCGACGAAGCCGTGCTGCGCGAGTTTGTAGGTGCGGACCGCTATACGGGTATCGACATTTCCGATGCGGCGGACATCCGGCAGAACCTGATGGAGAATGGGAAGCTGCCCTTCGAGGATGGACAGTGGGATGCGGTCACTTGCACCGACGTGCTCGAGCACCTGGAGAACCTGCACGAGATCTTCGAGGAATTGGTGCGCGTGAGTGGACGCCATCTGCTGATCTCTTTGCCCAACAACTGGAACAGCGGGCGGCGCCAAATGCACCGCGGCTACGGGTCCATCGCCCACTACGGACTGCCATTGGACAAGCCTGTGGATCGCCACCGCTGGTACTTCAGCCTGCTCGAAGCGAAGGACTTTTTGGAAGGCCAAGCCGAGCGTCACAACCTGGAGATCGAAGAGCTGGTCGTGCTGGAAAAGCCGCGCCCGGCGATTGCGCGTGGTTTCCGACGCCTGCGCCAGCCCAACCTAGAGCGCTACTTGAACCTGTACGCACACACGATCGTGGCCGTCTACCGCAAGCGCTCATAAGCGCGCGGGGTTCGTGCAGAACCCCGAAGATCCGGCTACCCCGTTACGATGAGTTCCCTCCCCACTTCCAATTCTCTGCGAAGGTGCGGCCCCCCTTCCGCGGTGGCAGCCGTGCTGCCCAAACTACTCGCAGGTCTTGAACCCGAGGGCATCACCGTGCTCAAACCCGGAGCGGTGTTCCAGCTGCATACCGGCCAAGGCGAAAAGGACCTGATCGTCAAGCTCTACAAGCGCAGCGCCAAACTGCGCGCCAAGCTGCAGCCCCCCGGAGCCAAGCGTGCCGTGGCCGCTTACCTGCGGCTGCTACCGGTTCCTTCGCCCAAGCCCGTCTGGTGGGACAGGCTCGATCACGCGCAATATCGCAGCGTGCTCGTCTACGAATTCGCCGTAGGTCCGACCCTGCACCAACTTTGGAAACAAGGCGATCCTCAAGCCATGGATGAGCTGCCCGAATTCCTGGGAGCCCTATACCGAACCGGCGTTCTGCACGGGGACCTGCATGGACGCAATTTGGTCTGGACCGCACGGCAATGGCTTGTTTTGGACCTGGACAGCATCCGATCAGGGTTGCACAGCCTGCGCCGCAAGCAAATCTGGGAGCGCACATGGGCGCGCTTGCTCTTCGATTTCGAAGGAACTCCAGAAGCGCAAACACTCTTTGAGCGATTCGCTACATCGGCTGGCCTTGAAGGTGACATTCAGGGCGCCTGGAATCGTATTCTCAGACGCTATCATGTCATCGTCGATGCGCATCGACCCTACGGAATTGAGCCCGGCGACTGACTCGGGGGGGGGCGCTCCCACACGCGCCGACCCTGCTAAAATTTGGCTCCTCGGATGCGCGAGCTCGCTTCGCTCCAGTCCCGCTCTTTTTCGAATTCCACAAACAGGTGGGAGGCGAGTAATACGCGCGGACTCGTGCCCAGGCGGAACAGCTCATCATAGATAGCATGGCGCTGGGCATCGTCCGGATGCTTGCGCTTCATGCGACTCCGAATCCACAGGTTGGCCATGAATACGAACGGATAGGTGAAGGGGAACAACACCAGCGAGCCGGTGCGCGCCCGGGTGGGATGCACCTTGACCACCTTGAAGCCTGCAGCGCGAGCCAGCACGCGCAACTTTTGGATTCCGATCAGGAACACGTGACCGAAGTAAACATCGCCCTGGTCACGATCGTCCGTCAGCGGGGTTTTGACCGTGTCCGCTTCGTTGGGCGGGATGCGCAGGTTCCAGCGTTCGCTCTCGGTGAGCGCGTAGGAAAGGCGCGATAGCAGGCTCGAGTAGTTGGGCGTGGTGATGAACAGCGCTCCGCCCTTTTTCATGACCCGGTTGAACTCGCACAGGGGTTTGAATTGGTCGGTGAAATGCTCGATGCCCTCCTGGCAAAAGGCGTCGTCGCAGCTGCCATCCTCGAGGGGAATGCCGGCCAAGATGTCCGCCTTCTCGCAGGTCAGGCCTTCCACCTCGAAGTACTCGGGGAATATATCGTAGGGCAAGGCCTCGCCCCCATTGATCGCCACGTTGTACGAGGTCAAACCGGCACCCGTGGGCAGGTCCAGCACGCGCCGCCCCTTGAAACGCGAGCCCTCGCGCTCAAAGAAGCGCGCGACATGGTATTTGATGCTGCTCGGCTTGGATTCGTAGGAGCGCAGCTTTGCGGGGACGGAGTATTTAGCGGTTTCGGGTGCAGTAGTGATGCCCATAACCGGACTTTACGGCAATGGTTTACTCGATAGGAAGTTCAAAAACGAGGCGGGACCTAGGACGGCCTTACAGTCTCCCAACGGCCCCCTCCCGGCCCGCTCATGGGAGATGGTTGCGTAATTTCCAGCCCCGTCGAGTCCCCCTGCACATCGTTTCTGCGCCCCGTTGCGCTATGCTACGCCCTATGAACGCCAAAGCCCAGCGGCCCAAAATCTCCGCCTGCATCATCTCCATGAATGAAGCGGATCGCATCGAGGAGTGCATCGCATCCTTGGACTTCTGCGACGAAGTGCTCGTGGTGGATTCACACTCCAGCGACAACACACGCGAACTGGCCGAGGCCGCAGGAGCGCGCGTGATCGAACGCGATTGGCCCGGGCACGTGAAGCAGAAGGAGTTCACCATTCGCGCGGCGACCCACGATTGGGTTCTGTGCGTGGACTGCGACGAACGCATTTCGCCGCCGTTGCGCGAACAGATCATCGCCCTGCGCGACGCGGGTTTCGTGGGTAAGGATGGTTGGCGCATGCCGCGCTTGTGTAGTTATCTGGGCGATTGGATTCGCCACGGCAACTGGTACCCGGATCGCCAACTGAGGCTTTTTAATCGGGAGAAAGCCCACTGGGGAGGACACGACCCCCACGACCGCGTGCAAATGAAAGGACCCATGGGCGAACTCGCGGGCGATCTGATCCATCACCCCTACCGCGCATTTTCCGATCACCTGGGCACGATGGACAAGTACACAACGATCATGGCGCAGGGCTTGTACGACCGCGGCAAGCGCTCTTCGTTGGCCAAGATCGTGTTCCACCCCACATGGAAGTTCCTTCGTTTCTACTTCCTAAAACGCGCCTTTCTTGATGGTTGGAGAGGCTTAGTGCTCGCGTATCTAGCCGCCCACTACACGCGCCTTAAGTACACGAAACTCCTGGTCCTCGAACGCGAGACCCCACGTCCTAAGCACTAACCGGAGACCCGGTACCGCACACTCTCCCTCCACATCTACTAGAACGCGGTACCCGGCTTCGCCGGGTATCGCGTTCTAGTAGGTGGAAGGATAGTCTGCGGCACCAGTTCTCCTCGGGCGCGGCTCCACCTGTCCACCTGTCCACCTGTCCAAACGTCCTCCCAACCTCCTAAACGAGACGTATACTTTTTTTTGCGGGATGACCCCTTGCGGAAATCGCTGGTTGGGTAGAGACTTGGAATTCACAAGCTTGGCAAGAGGCCCGTGCCCCTACTAAGGACTGCTCCGATGATTCAAAGACTCACAAACACCGACGCCGGCAATTTGCCGTTGGGAGCTGTAACGCTCCTTTGAGCGAGTCTTCTTGAACCGAGCTGATTGCAGCTGTTCGATCGCACATCGAATTGAAGACCCGCCTCCCAATCGAGCGGGTTTTTTCGTGTCCCCATCCACGGTTTGCCCGCTTCACTCCCTTACAGGGTCGTGAAAAAACGTCTAGATAAGCTCCTGCTCCCCAAATAGCGCCACTTTGGCGATATCCGTTTTGACCGAACACAACCAACAACCCAGCGCTCCGGCAGCGCATACAAGTCTGTGGAAACTCACCACCGGCTTCCGGATGCGCTATGGAATGGCCATCGCTTGCATGGCGCTGGGCATCCTTCTGATCTTCCTGATCCCGCAGATCACGAAGCTGATCATCGATGGGTTTGTCGAAGCTGCGGACGGTTCGTATTCCTTCCAGACCCCCGAGAGGTTGGCCAAAGTGATGGCATCCCTCGGGCTGAATGAGGGGCTAACAAGCGCCCTGTGGCTCGCTGGAGCTTTGACACTAGGCCTCACAGCCTTGGCTGGAACTTTCCAATACTTGCGCGGGCGCCTGGCGGCCCAGGCCAGCGAAGGCATTTTGTTACGCCTGCGCAGGACGGTATATGCACGCTTGATGGAACTGCCCGTCAGCTTCTTCGACAAGGCCGATACGGGCGATCTGGTACAGCGTTGCACTTCCGACGTGGAAACCGTGCGTCTGTTCATGGCCGCACAGGTGGTCGAATTGGGGCGTTCCGTGCTCCTGGTCGCGTGTGCCGTGCCCATGCTTTTCTCCCTCGACGTGAAGTTGGCATGGATCACACTTTGCTTGCTGCCCATCATCGTGGGCTACTCCCTGCTGTTCTTCCGACGCATCACGCTCATATTTAAGGATGTGGATGAAGCGGAAGGTCGCATGACCACGGCCATCCAGGAAAACCTGACAGGAATCCGGGTTGTGCGGTCCTTTGGGCGACAGGATTTTGAGACGGAAAAATTCGGTAAAGCCAACAAAGAACATCGCGGCAAGACTCTCAAACTGATGAACATCTTGGCGGTGTTCTGGTCTGTATCGGACCTGCTCTGCATGGCGCAAGCGGGACTTGTTCTGTTCTTCGGCGGCTATTGGGCGCTCACAGGAAGCATCACTTTGGGCACCATGGTGGCCTTCACGCAATACGCTTCACTGATCATTTGGCCCGTGCGCCAGATGGGTCGTACGTTGATCGATGCGGGCAAGGCTCGTGTGGCACTCAAGCGTTTGCGCGAGATTCTCCTGCACCCGCTCGAGAACGCAAACGATGTTGTGAAGCTTCACCCCGAAGCTCTCAAAGGAGCCATTCAGGTCGAAAATCTTAGCTTTGCGTTCAAGCGTAGCGAGGAAGAAAAAAAGGCCGATAGCGAAAAAAGCAAGTTGGTCTCCGGTGCCGAGCCGGAGCTCGACCGCCCGATCCTGAGCAACATTTCCTTCGACTTGCCCGCGGGCAATACGCTCGCCTTGCTGGGTCCTCCGGGATCCGGCAAGAGCATTTTGATCCAACTCCTTCTGCGTCTTCACGACTACACCGGAGCAGGCGGTGAAGGTTCGATCAAGCTGGACGGAATCAATCTCAAGGACCTACCGCGCGGCTTCGTTCGCGATCAAATCGGCGTGGTACTGCAGGATCCATTCCTGTACGCCAAGACCATCGAATCCAACCTGCGCGTGGGCCACTCTTCTGCCCAGGATGATCTGGTGCAGGCAGCCACGCGCGCGGCTGCCATCCATGATTCCATCGAAGGGTTTGATCTGGGTTATCAGACCTTGCTCGGGGAACGCGGTGTAACCCTGTCCGGAGGCCAAAAGCAACGCGTCGCTATCGCGCGCGCGCTGCTCAAGGACTCCCCCATCCTGATCCTCGACGATGCGCTTTCCGCTGTCGACACGGAAACGGAACAGCACATTTTGAAAGCTCTCAAGCAAAGACGCGGGCGACACACGACTCTGATCGTAGCCCACCGCCTCTCCAGCGTGGCCCATGCCGACCAGATTCTGGTCATGGACTCGGGCCGTATCAAGGAACAAGGAACCCACCATGAGCTGCTGGCCAAAAAGGGCTCGTACGCCCGACTGTGGTCCTTGCAAAGCACTTTGACCGGGGCTGGACGTGCTGTCGCCCCATCGGAAACCGGATCAAAAACCGATGGCGCCTCACCCAGGAGCCAATCATGAGTCAGAATCACACCGGAGAGGAAGAGGACTTTCAAAGCTCCAAAATCCAAGTCGGGACTTGGAAACGTCTAGCCGCCTTCTCGCGCGCCTACCCCCGTTCCCTGTGGACGCTCGGATTTTTTGCGATCACTACGGGCGCGGTGGAGACGTCGTTCCCCCTGGTTTCCAAGTACCTGATCGATGCCATCACCGAATGGCAGCAAGACCCGAGCGGGGTGGCTCCGGCATTCGCACCTTACATTTGGGCCTATACGGGCTTGACCTTGGGTTTGGTTATCAGCGTCTGGGGATTCATTCGCGCGGCGGGCTTTCTCAAGGCTTCCTGCGCCGCGGACATCCGTAGCGAAGGCTTCGCAAAACTGCAAAGCCTGGAGTTCGCTTACTACGACAAACGCGCTACGGGCTGGCTCATGTCCCGCCTCACCAGCGACTGCGAACGCTTGGCCAATATCATGGCATGGGGTTTGTTGGACGTGACCTGGGCCTTCACGTTCCTGGTCGGATCCGCAGCCGTCATGCTGGCGCTGCACTGGAAGTTGGCCCTTTGGGTCTTGCTGGTCACGCCATTGCTGCTTGTTGTCAGCCGCTATTTCCAAAAACGGCTGCTTGTGGCCTCACGCAAAATACGCAAGATCAACTCCACGATCACGGCGGACTTTAACGAGTCCATCATGGGCGTCACGACCACTAAAATTTTCACGCGGCAAAGTGCCAACCAAAGTGAATTCGATGGCAAGGCCAATCAAATGTTCGAAGCCAGCGTGCGCAATGCTGTGCTTTCGTCCATGTACCTACCGATCATTTTGACCCTGGGTAGTTTGGCTGCGGCCATCGCACTGATCAAAGGTGGCGTGCAGGTCTCCAATGGCTGGATCAGCTTGGGAACCCTAGTGGCTTTCCTTTCCTACACTCGGATGCTCTTCGACCCGCTTCAGCAGCTGGCGCACATCTTCAGTGAACTGCAGATGGCACAAGCCTCGGGCGAGCGCATTGTGGAATTGCTGGATACGGAACCGGCCATCTTCGATTCAGAACAGGTACTCGCATGTAAGCGATTGCAAAGCGAACACCCGACCCCCGACATGGCGGACGATGGTCTACCCCAAGGCGTGGGCGACATTTGCTTCGAAAAAGTGAGCTTCCACTACGGCGCTGCCGAAGGCAAGGAGCCCACAATGGTCTTGAACGACATCGACATGGTCGTCAAGAAGGGCGAAACCCTCGCTTTGGTCGGAGCGACCGGCGGCGGTAAAACCACCTTCATCAGCCTACTGTGCAGGTTTTATGAACCCACCGCCGGACGCATCCTGATCGACGGCGTGCCCATGCAGGAACGCAGCCTATCCTGGCTGCAATCCGAATTCGGCATCGTTCTCCAGGACCCGCACCTGTTCAGCGGAACCGTCATGGAAAACATTCGTTACGGACGCCTGCAAGCCACCGACGCACAGGTTCTCGAAGCCGCCGGCTTGGTCGGTGCCGTTCCCTTTATCGAAAAGCTGAAGGGCGGATTCCTGTTCGATGTGGGCGAGGGCGGAGCACGCTTGTCGGCCGGAGAACGCCAGCTAGTGTCCTTTGCGCGCGCCCTACTCAAGGATCCCTCCGTGCTCGTGATGGATGAGGCCACCTCGCACATCGACACCGAAACGGAGCACCGTATCCAGAAGGGCCTGGCACGCATCCTCGAGAACCGCACCTGCGTGGTCATCGCCCACCGACTGTCCACCATCGAGAATGCGGACCGCATCCTCGTGGTGCACCAAGGTCGCATCGTCGAGCAAGGCAACCACGCCCAATTGATGGCCCTCAAAGGCCGCTATTGCGGACTGCACTCCCACCAGAGCCAATCCGCTGCCAACGAAAACTGGTAGCGGCCGGCCGCGGTCCAATATCGAGATCACAATGGGCAAGCTGGAGCCGCTTGCCCACGAACCCGAGGTCAGGGACGATTGGAGTAGGGCTCCCCACGGACGGTCAGCGCGGCTATGCCCCTTCCAAAGGCGACTGGCGATGAGCTCCGGAATACGCCTGTAAAGTCCCTGTAGTGCGGGTTGTACGGACCATGCCTGTCGATTCTCGGACCGGTTCGCTATTATAGGGTCGCCCCACGCGAGCGGTCCCGCTCGAGGTCGGTGGTTGGCCCTTTTCAATGCTACGGAGACTTCGCCTGTGATGAATCAAACCTCCCCACTCTTCTTACTGGTCGCCGGCTTCCTGGTCGCCACCAGTGCCCTAGCTGGCCCAGCGAATGATACCGTCGCTTCCACCGAGGTAGACCTCACCTTCCGCACCCTGCGGACCTGGGACGTGCACCTTCCCGCCGAAGCTTTCGCCCCCATCGGTAAGTCGATTCCCTTTGCCGCAGCCGGCGTCTCGGGCCTGAAGGTCGCCATCGAAGAAGGCTCCTTACGCATCGACCGCAATGGCGATGGCGAACTCGATGGCAGGGTCGAGACCCCCAGCGAGGACAAAAAGAGCCAGCTGGTGGTCTTCCGCCTGAACGAGGGCACCGAGAACGAATCCTCCTATGCGATTCGCGTGAAGAACGATGGACGTTGGTCCTACGCTCCCGCCGGTGCCATGGAAGGCAAGGCCGGCAATACGCGCTTCATGATCTTCGATCAGAACTCCAACGGTCGCTTCGATGATTACGGCGTCGACGCCATGATTGTTGGACGGGGCAAGACCGCAAGCTTCCTCTCCCACTCGATCCACATCGACGGGGAATTGCACCAGCTCTCTATCAGCGCTGACGGCAAGACCGCCAGCCTCGCTGCCTTCGCTGGCGCGACGGGCAAGCTGGACCTGGGAAAGGAATTGACCACCCAGGCCAAAATGCGCTCGGTGATCGTCAACTCGAAAAACGGAGAGCACTCGTTTGAACTTTCCCGTGCCCTGATGGCCAAAGGTGGCCTGAGCGTACCCGCTGGAGACTACATCCTGCACTCCGCTCAAGTGGTGCTCGGCAAGAGCCACGCCGACATGACCACCGGTAATTCAAAGCCCGTCAGCGTCGAAGCAGGCCAAACGGCCACGCTCAGCTGGGGCGGCCCCGTGAATGCCAAGTTCAGCTACAAGCGCGGTGGCGACGAACTTCAAATCGCCCCGGGCGACATCCTCTACTACGGAAGCGCTGGCGAGGTTTACTCGAACTTCATGCCGCTCGGCTCTTCCCCGCGTTTCGCGATCAAGGAAAAAGCCACCGGCGACGTGCTCGTCAACGCCGTCTTCCCCGGCAACTGCTGAGGCATCGGCTTTGCACCGGTCACCGTGAGTGTACCGGCCAATACCGAAGTAATGATTTCCATGATTGCTGACAACTGGGCCTTTGGCGAGGTCAAGGGCGTTTCAAACGGAGTTCTGTAACAACTCCCTGATACCCTGGTAGTCAGTCCATAGCGGGGCCCCGGCATTCAGCCGGTGCCCCGCAAGCACACCCCTGAAATGAATTTGAGAAGCCTACTCCACTTCCCAGTCGCCACTTTCCTGCTCGCCTCGCTCTGCCTGGCCTCTCCTCAGCAGACCACCGCAGCCGATTCGCCCTACACGGTACTGAATGCCCGTTTTGTAGCGGGTTCCATGGCGCGCTTCCCGGTCAAGATCGTTCAGGACCGCTTGGTCGTCACCTGCGACGTCTCGACCGCCGCGCGACGCTTGCCCGCGAACCTGTTCATCGATTTCGAATCCCCTTCGACCCTGGAACTGCACAACCAGGCCGCGAATGGTTTGAAGTCGGAGAGGCAAAACGGCTCGACGATTCCTATCACCGTGCACTTGCCCGGCCTGGAATTCCAAGTGGAGCGCCGGCAGATCGGCGATGACGAATACCTGGATCACTTCACCAAGTGGCACTCGATCGAGCTGGGCGAAATTGCGGTCATCGGAACCTTGGGAGGAGCCCTGCTTGCAGACTTCCATGTCACTTTCGACCTGGCCGCTGGCGAGGTCATACTCGAACCGCGCGCACGGCTCGACCCCGAAGGCATCACGCCCACCTTCGCGAAAAACACCACGGCGCTGGACGTCAACATCAAGAACGGCATGGTTTGGATGCCGGTCACCTTGGGCGAGGGTTCCTCCGCGTCGAGCGGTGCCATGGCACTCGGTTCCGGACGCTACGATTCGACTTTGGATGCGGACGTGGCCTCGCAGCTGGGGCACCATGCCGGAGATGTGGGACGGGTCGGCCTGGCCGATTTCGATCTGAGTGAATACCTGGCTCTGCGTCCGGCCGAAGTTCGCTTCAACCACCCCGATGGAGCCTTGGGCGTAACGGGCCTCGGCCTGCTAGAGCACTTTCGCGTCGAAATCGATCGCACCAACCGCCGCATATTGCTCACCCCCACCAAACCGGCCAGCTTCCCCGATGCGGACCTGGCCTTCTTCCAGGCCACCTGGGACGAGTGGGGCCCGCGCGAGGATGCCGAAGCGCTCGAAAGTTTCCTGACCGAATACCCCGAGGTGCGTCTTTCCCCAGAAGCAGCCACCGCCCTTTTAGAAACACGCTTGATCCAAGGCGCCGATACCGAGTCCGTGCAAAAGGCCCTGGATTGGGCCAGCGCGACTTCGCCCGAAGATCTGCGCGCCACCGCCGCCCTCGAATGGATGGAGACCTGCTCCGCCTTCGGCTACCCGGAGTATCTGGTCCTGGCAGGCGAACTGGGCATCAAGTCCGGCCGCGACGATCGCTATCCCAACGCAGTGCACGAGTTGCACGCCAAAGTGGGCGAAACCCAACTCGAATTGGGCCAGGGAACCGCAGCGTGGAAACACCTGCTCTCGGCCGCCTTCGGCATCCCCGAAGACGGACGCGTCAACCTGGGATTGGGGCGCTACTACGAAAGCCAAGCGGACGAACTTGCGCTGGCTGGCGACAATCAACGCGCACTCGGCCGCTACCGGCGCGCCTTCTCGCGCTTCGTGCAAGCATCGATCAAACCCGATAGTGGACCCGCAGCCATCGAAGCCCTGGCACGGGTGCAAAAGCG
>JBLFXY010000097.1:0-12876 GCA_047611645.1 Glaciecola sp. | reverse complement strand
AAATGGACAGTGTTTGAACGGTTTTGCCGTCGCGGAAAGCCTGCTGGACCTGGATCGTGTTCTCGAGGGGCGCGGCCTTACCTTAAAGTCAGCCAAAGAAAGCAAGGCGAATTCCGGGGGGGGTGGCAAGCCATTCAACTCTACCGAGCTCGTTTTTTTCACGACGCAGCTGGCTACCCTTTTAGGTGCGGGCGTTCCGATCCTGTCCGGTTTGGCTGGGGTCGCCACTCGCATGCCCACCAAGCACGGTCGCGAACTTGTCCAACGGTTGGTCGTACGCTTGCAAGGCGGCTTGGGTTTGACCGCATCCCTTGCCGAGGAACCCAAGTCCTTTCCAGAAGTCTATAGGGCGTGCGTGCGCGCAGGCGAGGTCTCCGGTGCGCTTCCTGAGATCTTGATCCGGCAGTCTAAGTTTCTGGAGTGGTCAAGGGCCATTCGAATGACGACGCTGCAGGCTCTCATTTATCCTGCCATGTTGGTGATAGCCATTCTTGGCTTGATTGTGATCTTGCTGACCTTTGTCCTGCCGCGTTTGATGAACCTCTTCCCTGGGGGCCGAGACACGCTCCCCATGCCGACTCAGATCGTTATGGGCTGCTCGGATTTTCTGATCAATAACATCCTCCTTCTGGGGGTGGGGGTGGTTGCTATGGTGGCCGGTCTAATTCTTGCACGCCGGTCCGAACCTCTGCGGCGTCGACTCTCCAAGGTTGTGCTTCTCATTCCGCGCTACGGAAAATTAGTGGGCATGCTAGCTACCAGTCGATTTGCTTCTACTGCAGGCACCCTTCAGGCCGCAGGGTGTGACATCGGAACCGTGCTTGAGGTGGCGGGCAGCACCTGTGGTAACGCACACATGGAACATGGATTCCAAAAGGTCGGACACCACGTGCGGCAGGGAAAAACCATCACAGAAAGCTTGGAAGAGCTCGGTGGTATCGATCCTTTGCTCATCCAAATGACTCACATTGGCGAGACGTCCGGCGATCTATCCGGCTGCTTCGCCAAACTGGCGGATTACTACAACGAGGAAGTGCCCAGAGCTGTTAAGTGGTTCTTGGCCTTGCTCGAACCAGCCATCCTGTTCGTGGCTGGCGCAGTCGTAGCCTTTATTTTACTGGCTACCATGCTTCCCATTCTCTCCATCTACGATTCCGTATAAAACAATATGAAACGCTATCAAAAAAACACAAACCGGTCCGGATTCACTTTGATTGAGATGGTCGTAGCCGTATCTATCATGGCCATTATCGCCGGTGCGGCGGTTCCTCTTGCCACCCGCATGCTGACTCACAAAGCCCGCATGGCGACCGAGGAGGAACAGGCCGAGCTCACTTCGGCCGTGGGACGATATTACGTGGACACCGATCGCTTGCCTGGTTCCATCGCGGATCTACTGAGCGCTCCCACGGGAGTCGAGGGCTGGACCGGACCGTACGCGGATAAGCTCTCCACGGACCGTATCTCTGGACTCATGATTCAACAGGTGGATGCTTGGTCAAGGCCCTACAGTGTGACGCTTGCTGGAGACGTGTGGACTGTGAGCAGTTCGGGGCCCGACGCCAACTTCGGTACCGGGGATGATATCTCTCATGTGGTTGACATCACATTTCTGCGCAGGGAGCGCACGGTGTCCCGACTCAAGATCGTGAACCAAGCCATCAACCTGTACAACGAAGCCTATCTAACGACGGATCCCTTGCCGTCGGAATGGAGCTCCGCTTTCAATCGATTGGTCTCCCGCGGATACCTGCCTAGCGATTCGCGCTTGATCAATGATGGCTGGAGCGACAATTTTCGGGAGTCCCCGGTAGGGACCTTCCCAGTGGTCCGTGTGGAATCCAGCCACATGCCGAGTTCTGACTCAGGGGCGGGCTCCGGCGGCGGATCTGAGACGGGTGGAGGCAACGGCGGGGACAAGAAGAAGAAGAAGAAAAAGAAAAAGAAAAAGAAGTAGGGCGGGAAATAGGTCGGCAGCGGAAATTATGCCGTGGAGGCTGCCGGTCCAGGTGGTAGCAGAATTGGATATGGGGGCAGCCTGGGGTGGAGACCCGCTCTCCAGATCGTTACCCTTTCCAGGTGAAAGCCCCGGGGACCCCAGGATGTTGCATTCTGGTTTCGACGCCCGCCCGGCCGAGTTCAAAGTGACCTCGGCGGGATTGATTCGGAAGGGGAAAGGACAAGTCATGCCCATCGATTTCGAACAAGATTACGGCGTAAACGCCGGGTACGTGCAGGACATCTACGAGCAGTGGATGGACGACCCTTCCAGCGTGGAGGATACCTGGCGTGAGATTTTCTCCTTGGCGGCGAGTGAGACCGCACCAGCGAGACGACCCAGCGCCCCGGGTGCCAAAGCGGAACCCAGTAGCAAACCGGCAGGACCCGGCGTTCCCCAAGGGGAAGGCGAGTTGGAACCCTTGCGCGGCGTGGCTGGCAAGATCGTGAGCAATATGGTGGCCAGTCTGTCGATCCCGACGGCGACCTCCGTGCGCACCATCTCCGCGAAGATCCTTTCAGAGAATCGCGCTTTGCTCAACGAGCACCTGATGGTGCGCGCCTACAGCAAGGCCTCCTTCACGCACATTCTGGCGTTCGCTCTGGTCAAGGCCATGGCGGAGTATCCCGCTGTGCAGTCTTCGTACGTGGAAGTGGACGGCAAGGCCCATCGGTACACCCCTGCCCATGTAAACCTTGGCATCGCGATCGATGTGCCGACGCCCAAGGGCCGCATGTTGGTGGTTCCCAGTCTAAAGGCGGTGGAAGCCTTGAACTTCAAAGACTTCTACGGCGTCTTTGATGATGCGATCCAGCGCGGTCGCGTGGGCAAGCTGACCGGAGAAGACTTCAAAGGCACCAGCTTCACACTAACCAACCCCGGTGGCTTTGGCACCTCGATGAGCGTACCGCGCTTGATGGTGGGCCAAGGCGTGATCATCGCTGCCGGTTCCATCGGCGTGCCGCCCGAGATGGGGGGGCTTTCCAAGGAGGCCCTGGCAGATATGGCCATCGGTCCCGTCATGACGATCACCAGCACCTACGATCACCGGGTCGTGCAAGGGGCTGAATCGGGCTTGATGCTCAAGCGCGTAGACGAGCTGCTGCAGGGCGCGGACAACTTCTACGATGAGATTTTCGAATCCTACCGCGTCCCCTGGACCCCCGCCAAACCCAGCACGGACCTGGGCCTCGGCCGGGACCCGGAAGCGACCCAGGTTTCGATCTGGAAGATCATCAATGCCTACCGCAGTCGCGGCCACCAGATTGCAGACCTGGATCCCCTCTATTACCGACCCGAGTACTTCGAGTCTTTGGATCCGGCCAGTTACGGCCTGACCGTTTGGGATTTGGACCGCACATTCCATTCGGGAGGCATCGGGAACAAGCCCCGCATGACGCTGCGGGAGATTTTGGCGCTCCTGCGACGCGCCTATTGCCGGCGCTGGACGGTGGAGTACATGCACATCACCGATCGCGATCGCAAACTCTGGATTCGTTCCAGAGTAGAGGAGACAGAGAATCGCTTCGACTTCGAAAAAGAGGATCGCAAGGCCATCTTGACGCTGCTCTCGCGGGCTGAGAATTTCGAACGCTTCCTGCACACCCGCTATGTGGGCAACAAGCGCTTCTCCCTGGAAGGCGCGGATACCATGATTCCGGCCCTCTCCGAAATCCTGGAGCGCGCGGCGTTCCATGGGGTGGAGAAGGTCGTCATAGGCATGGCCCACCGGGGCCGCTTGAACGTGCTCGTGAACATCATGGGCAAGTCCTACCAGGACGTGTTTCGTGAATTTGAAGCCGTGCTGCTACCGCTTTCCGAGGAGGGCTCCGGCGATGTCAAATATCACCTGGGTCAGCGTGGCAAGTTCGCCTCGCGCTCGGGCAAGGAGATCGAGGTCATTCTGTCCTCCAACCCCAGTCACTTGGAGGCCGTAGATCCCGTGGTATGCGGCATGACGCGTGCCTTCCAGGACGAGATTGGCGATAAAGAACGCAAGAAGGTCTTGGCGGTCTTAATCCACGGCGACGCAGCGTTTGCAGGTCAAGGCGTCGTTCCGGAGACCTTCAACATGTCCGAGCTGCGCTCGTTCAGGAACGGCGGAACCGTGCACTTGGTGGTCAACAACCAGATCGGTTTCACCGCCAGTCCGCGCGACCTGCATTCCACGCACTTCTGCACGGATGTGGCAAAAGGCGTGGAGGCTCCGATCATGCACGCCAACGGGGATTTCCCCGAGGCCGTTTTGCGCTCCTCACGCGTGGCTGTGGACTACAGTCACGAGTTCGGCGCGGACTCGGTCATCGACATGGTTTGCTACCGTCGATGGGGCCACAACGAAGGCGATGAACCCGCCTACACCCAGCCCTTGCTTTACGCACAAATCGCAAAGATGCGTACTGTGCGCGTGAACTACACCCGCTTGTCGATTCGTCGCGGAACCCTGACCGAGGTGGAAGCCGCTCAAATCAGCGCGGACGTGGATGAGGAGATGCGCATCGCGCTCGAGGAGCAGCGCGCAGAACCTAAGCGCGAGCTCACCAAAACCGAAGTGTTGGATATGACCCTGGACGACGAGCGGGATTATGCTCCGGACGTCATGGTGGAAACCGGCTGCGACAAGGACCGTCTCGTGCAGCTGATCGACAAACTGAACACGGTGCCCGAGGGCTTCGTAACCCATCCCAACCTGCTGCGCCAATTGCGTCGACGGGAGAGCATGGTGCGCGGGGAGAAAAATCTGGATTGGGGCTGCGCGGAAGCGTTGGCTTTCGGAACCTTGGTGCAGGACGGAGTTTCGATCCGCCTTTCTGGGCAGGATGTGGGACGCGGTACTTTCAGCCACCGCCATGCGGTCATTCGCGATCAGGTGAGCGATGTGGAGCATGTGCCCTTGCGACATCTGGCCGAAGATGGCGGGACCTTTGAGGTCTGGAACTCCCTGCTGTCGGAAGAAGCTGTGCTTGGATTCGAGTATGGCTATTCGCTCGCCCGCCCGGGCACCATCGTGATTTGGGAAGCCCAATTTGGCGACTTTGCCAATGGGGCACAGGTCATGATGGACCAGTTCATCGCTTCGGGCGAAAGCAAGTGGAAGCAAAAGGCTGGACTGGTTCTGCTGTTGCCCCACGGCTACGACGGCCAGGGTCCCGAGCACTCCAGTGCGCGGCCCGAACGCTACCTGGGTCTCTGTTCGGCAGGCAATATGACCATCGCCAATTGCACGACCGCGGGGCAGTTCTTCCACCTGTTGCGCCGCCACGGCCAACAGGAGGTTCGTCGCCCTTTGATCGTTTTCACGCCCAAATCCCTGCTGCGCGACAAGCGCGCAGCCACGCCGATCGAGGAACTCACCACGGGCGGTTTCAAGGAACTCATTCTGGACGATTCCGTCATCGCCAAGGACGTGCGCCGCGTGCTCCTATGCAGCGGTAAGGTTTACAACGACCTGAACGACCATCGCAACAAGCAGGAGATTAAGGACGTGGCGATTCTGCGCTTGGAGCAATTGTATCCGTTCCCGCGCCGGGCCATCCTGGACGCGCTCGCCAGCTACAACAACCCCACCGTGACCTGGGTCCAGGAAACGCCGCGCAACATGGGGCCTTGGTCCTTCATCCTGCAACGCTTCTACGATATGGACGTGCCGATTCGCTATGCGGGCCGGCCCGAAAACTCCAGCACAGCAACGGGCTCCCACAGCCGCCACTTGGCCGAACAGGCCCATTTGGTGGAAATGGCACTGGGTGGCTGAGCCCGTAGCGCGGGGGCTTGATCGAGGTCTACCCCGCGCCGGGCAGCGCTTGCATTCAGGTATTCTGGAGGGCTACACCAAAGGTGGGCCCTGCACTTATCTGAAATGAAGCCATTCAAGAGCATCCTTGTGGGTCTCGACGACTCCGTTCGTTCTGGAAGCCTGACGGAAGGTGCTCGGTCCGTGGTCCTCTATACCCGACACACTCCTAGGCCTTAGGTGTCTGGAAGGAGACCGGGGCTTAGTTAGAAGTCCTGTAGTCCAAGGTGCGTGACACCGAGGAGGAAGCGGGGGCTCCGAGCTGGATATCAGTGCACGCGTGGAGGAATGGAAATTACTTTGCACGGAGGGATGCATGAAGAACCCGATTTAAGTGGAGTCAGGGGAAGCGCCTTGGCTGGTATTCATCCATCGGGTGCTCTCGGGCGGCTACGATCTGGTGAGGGTCGCGAAGCCCAACCGTACGCGGCGCATGGACCAGCAGATGGGTAGTGTCAGCATGAAGCTTGTGCGCACGTGGTCTTTCCCGGTTGGGGTGGTGAATCCGATCCACGAGCACGATGCCGAACTCATCCATGCAGCCACGAATCTGCGCGAGGTGGACAATCATGGGATCGGCTTGGCAGCGACCTTGGCGGCCCTGGAAAATCGGAAACTGTACGGGGTACACGCCTGGCAGATTCCGTTCGAATTGCAGGTCCGCACCTCCCGCATGAGCCAAGGGCAATATCAGGCGCGGACGGATACCGACTCCGAGCAGGCCCGGAGCGCGCTACGAGCTCTGCCGGGCTTGCAAGCACTCGGAGTTCGGGCTCACATCATGTGGGCCTTGTGCGCGCCGTCCAGCCGCATCCTAGCAGTTGAGCACAAGATCGAACCCTGCCTAACGGCCATGAGGGTGGTAGGCCTCGGTGGTATACTTGACTTCCATATAAGCAACACGGAGGAGCGCCAGATCTGTAAACTTGAATCATGGCTACTCATCGTCAGGCCCAATGATGTCGCCTGCCCAGTCAGTCCCCGCTTGTCAGGAAATCAGTGAGAGGTTAACCTGATCGGTATGTTGAAAATAATCATTCTTACGGCTTTATCGCTCCTGTTGGTTTCTCCGGCTTTTGCCCAATTCGTGGGTTCAAGAAACTCATCCATGGGGGGGGTTGGAGTCGCCAGTTCGGATTTCCTTAATGCGGGTTTTATAAACCCAGCTCTACTCACCCAATACAACCCCGACACCGACGACGATTGGGGTATTCTTCTGACTTCCATTGATGTAAACGTGTCCGACCAAGATGAATTTGTGGACGCCATTGAAACGTTTGCGGAAACCTTTGACCGTATCAACGACGAAATTGACATGGGCAGTTTTCCCAGCCAAGTCGATCTGGATTCTTTGGCCGCAGACTTGCAGGCGTTGAACAACAGGGTCGCCAACATTGGTTTTGGTACGGGGTTCTCAATTGGAGTTCCTTCCGCCAGCTTTGGTGCTGCAATCGTAGTCAGTGGAAACCTGGCCATGGACGTAGCGCCGATCATTGACCCCAATGATGTCACCAACATTCAAGACTCTTTTGGAGATCCCGACCTTCCCGATTTGAATTCGGAGGTCACGATTCTAGCGGCTGGAAGTGTGGAAGTGGGCCTGGCCATGGCGAGGGAGTTTCAATGGAATGGGCGGGCGTTGTCCATCGGCATTACCCCCAAAATCCAATCATTCGAGGTCTTCAACTATGGAGTCACGATCTCCGATGCGGATACAGCCACGGATGACTTCGATGGCGATTCCTATCGCAATGACGAAACGTTTTTCAATGTAGACTTGGGGGCAACCCTGGAGCTGAGCGAGCGCTTGCGGGTGGGCGTCGTGATACGCAATGCCATGAAGAACGAAATTGATACTCCGACAGTCATCACTCCGTTAAGCCCCCTTGGGAAAGACTTTACCTATACGGTCGGGCCAGCGGCTTCGGCAGGGATCGTCTGGCGTAAGGGAGCCGTTTCGTTGAGTTCCGACGTGGATCTCACCGAGAGAAGCTCATTCGATCACGTGGATGGCTCTCAATATGCACGGGTCGGTGCAGAAGCGGCCTGGCGATGGGCACAACTTCGCATGGGGTTCAGCCACGACCTCCAAGATGTGCGTGAGAATTTGGTGTCGGGAGGCTTAGGCTTCTCGCCATTCGGTGTGGCGCATGTGGACCTGGGCGGTGCCGTGGGAGACGAAACCTATGCGGCCAGTTTGAGCGTTTCACTCACGTTCTAGCTCCTATGTACAAGGAGCTGGACGTTTTCGTCTGTCCGGTGGGCCGAGCAGCCACCCAGACAAAAAGGGGCGGAGCGTGGGGGGAGACCCCACGCTCCGCCCCGGTGATATGGCTGAAGGCCTGCGCTGGGCGGATCGAGGCACCACCCGTTGCAAGTCTTACCACTTAGAGGGCTGGGAGGCCCCGAGCCCCGGCCCCAGGATGGCGGCATTGCCGAAGAGGCGCGCGGTTCCTTTCCAGGCGCCCCGGAATACCGGCGAATGAGCGAACAGAATGACTTGCCCGTATCCCAATCGGTGGCGGGCAAGCCAGGCGCTGTGAGCCAGGCGCGTGCGCGCCTCGGGCCACACCAATCCGCCTAGGCGCAGGTCCATTTCACCGGTGATGCGCACGGGCACATCGCCGGCACTGAGCAGCACGCTGCGTCCCCCAAAAGGCACCGGCATTTCCGGTCGTGTGCCGAAGGTCAGATAAGAGTGGCGATCGGTCCAAGCGCGCAAGATGACGCCGACAGGCATGAAGCGGCGCGCGATGCTATCGGCGCGTTCGAAGTCTTTGTCCAAGTGTTGCAAGGCTGAGGTGGATGCGCTCTTGTCTTCGGCATCGGCATCGGAGTCCTGCTCGGAGGCGGCTTTAGGCTCGCTTGTCGGGCGCTCCCAAAGCGCTTTCGAGTCCAAAGGCGTCGATCCCGCACTGCGTGCCCTGCGAGCGGATTCTTCATAGCGCTCCAATTCTTTCAACGCCGAACCCCGGGTCACCACATCGCTCAACCCCAAATCCTTGTTGGCCAGGGCTACCGCGGCGGATCCTGAAGCGATCAGCGTGCCGCCCGAGCGGACCCAGGTCTTGAGCGCCTGTTGGCTGTCCTTGAGCAGACCGCGTACTCCACCAGGTTGAACGATCAAAACGTTGTAGCGCCGCAGATCGGTGCTATCCAACTCGTCCGCCGCGATCAAACTCACGGGAACCCCGACGACTTCATCGAGGTATTGCCAAGCGTGGCCAAAGTCAGATTGGCTGAGCGGAGATCCCGTCAGCATCGCAATGCGAGGACGGGCCAGCATCGTGAAGTGTCCACCGCCCAAATCTGCGCTGTCCAAGGTTCCCGCACGTCCTCCGGCTAAAGGGATGGCGTCCGCTCCGGTGCGCGCTGAGATTTGCTGGACCAGTGCATCAAAATCGATGGCGGCCGGTGCCTTTTTGTTTTGTGCCACCCATGCGGCGACCGGGTTCTCGTGGCGACGAAGCAATAAGGAGCCGCGCGGCATGGCCACGCTTAAGCCTTTGCCGATTTCCGGTGAGAAGGGCTCATCCGCAGCATGTACGATCAGCCCGTGCTCCATGGCGCTGGCGGCGAATGCCAAGCAACGGTCGTCGTCACCCCAGACCGCATAGGCGTAGGGCTTTGAGTCCTTGGGCAAGCGCAGGGCGAGTATGGAGGCGGGGGGGGCAACGGCATCCAAGTTCTCGGGGGTGCATGCCTGACCCAGCGTCATGTCGATCGTGCAAAACCAAGCTTGCACGTCGTTCTGCCGGGCCAGGTCCCACGCGGTCACGTCGTAGAGGCGTGAGGATTCTCCACGCTCCAGTCGGGCCCTTTCATCGGCCGTGGTTGCATCGTCGATACGCGGATCGAATTCCAACATGGCGCGCACGAGCGCCCCTTGGGGTTGCGCGAGCGGAACCACGAAGCAGCCCTTGGGGAAATTGTGGGAGTCCTCGTTCACGTCCAAGTCGGAGCGGCATTGTGTACCGGTGAACCCCTCGAGTTGTTGGTACACCTCGACGCCCTGGGCTAGCATGGTTTCCACAAGGGACGTCACCCTTTCGCCCACGCGCTCGGGCACGAGTACGACCACCGTATTGGCTCCGCCTTCGGGTTTCAGTTGGGCCTTACGATGCTCGAAAGAATCCTGACGGATCGCGAGTCGGTTCTTCTGCAGGGTCAACAGGTTGCTCCAGCTCGCAAGAACCTGCCCGTGCACGGCCTCTCGGTAGGGAACCACTTCGCCCGATTCGCGCATCAGGGGTTGACCGCGATTGCTGCCTTGCTCGTACAGCATGCCGATAGCGCCATTGAGGGAACCCCAAGAGTCTGAATAGCCGGGGAACCATGCATCCGCCCACTCGCGCGTGTAATAACCCCATCCCATCTCATCGAAAGCCTTGCCATGGTCCGCCGCAAATGCCTGCTGCCAATAAGCCAAGCGTTTGGGCAGGCTAGGGTGAAAGGGCGCCGCTTGCGGATACATCAAGAAGGTGTCCAAGCCACTCATCTCATGGGCGTCTACAAATAGTTGGGGAGTCCATTCGCGCAACACCGACCAGCGAGCGCGGGTTTCGGGCGCTACGCCTGTCAGCCAATCCCGGTTCATGTCGAACAGGTAGTGATTGCCGCGTCCATAGGGCCAGCGTCCGCGCGCTTGCGATGCATGGTCCAAGCTCACTCGGTAGCCGGAGTTTTGTTCGACCATGGAAACGATGCGAGCCCTACCATCCGGATTCATCTGGGGGTCGATGACTATAATAACGTCATCTAGCAAGCGCTTTACGGCTTCATCTTTGCTGGCGATCAGGTGGTAGGCCAAAGCCAATGAGGCATCGGCACCCGAAGTTTCATCCCCGTGAATTGAGTAACCCATCCACGCTACGGCGGGCGTGGCTTTCATTAGTTTCAACGCCTCAGGATCGCTCAACTCGCGCGGATCGTTGAGCCTCGCGTTGGCCTTCTGGACATTCGATAAGCGCGCCATGTTTTCTGGCGAAGTCACGATGGCGTGGATCAGAGGGCGTCCCTCGTAAGTTTGGCCGTGCTGGCGTAGTGCTAACTTGTCTGACTCGCGGTGCCAAGTTTCGAATGCGCGCACAATCTCATCGGGCCGAGCCATGCGACTGCCTAGTATCTGGCCCAGTAATTGATCGGGGGTTGTAATTGTAGGGTCGTAGAGCGTTCCTTCGAAGAATGGTAGGTCGTACCCATGGCCATCGCGGTCGCCGCGGGGCAGCGCTTGGAAACCTTCCTCCGCTTGTTGAGTTGCAAGTGCACTGGAGGTGCTGATTAGCGTGGAGAGGAGGAGGGTGATGATTGTTAGATAGCGCGGGGGTTGCATGTGGGAGAACGTATCAGTCTGGGGTGGATTTCGCCAGTTGGGGTGGGGTATGTGGTGGACGGTTTCGCGTGAACCGACCCGTAGTGTATTCCGCTGCTCAAGATCCCCCTCAAACCCCAAAGTTCCCGCAAGACGGACCTGGAATAAAACCCCCGCCCATCCCTAGACAGTCCCTTAGTCAGAAAACCAACACTCTCCAAACCTGCCCCTCTTCGCGTCCTTCGCTTCTTCGCGTGAACCGACCCGTAGTGTATTCCTCTGCTCCAGATCACCCTCAAACCCTAAAGTCCCCGCAAAACGGACCTGGAATAAAACGAAACCAAACTACCCAGAAGCCCGCAACCAATACATCAAAGCCAACGCAGCAAACCCATCTTCAATGCGTCCGTTATCTAGCAGTGCCTCAACTTCAGCACGTGCAAAAAGCCGTACCGTGATTTGTTCAGCGTCTTCAAGCTCTGGCTCTTGAACCCACTCACAGTCATGTGCGATGAATGGATGAGCAAAGTGATCGCTAATACCATTGGTAGGATAAAAACCCGGCAGCGCTTGCATGCTACCAGCGCGGTATCCGGTTTCTTCTAAGAGCTCACGTTGAGCCGCGACCCCAGCCTCCTCGTTTTCGTTGAGCCGCCCAGCCGGCAGCTCCCAGTGAGTCTTGCCATGGGGGTACCGGTACTGCCCAATCATGACCACACGACCATCTTTCAGGACCGGGACCACAACAGTGGCAGGCCCGATCTCAAAGACGTGATATTCCTGCAGCTTTCCAGACGGCAGTATGACCTCGTCCCGGCGCAGGCTGCACCAGGGCGATTCATAGACGTGCTCCCGCTTGTGCACCCCGAAGGGTGGGAAGGGGTTCGGGTTGTCGGGGACCCCGCTCACTACCAAAGCTCGCGCCAGTTTGGGCGAGAGTTGGAATTGCCTCCGGCGAGTCGCTCGAGCAAGCTCGGGGAAACCTGGAGGTTCTCCAAGGCCGTTTCGGACAGCACCTGCCCCGCAGCTTCCACAATGGAGTCGGGGTCCAAGTGGTGATACTTGTAGATCTGCGAAGGCCGGCCGCACTTGGAGAATTTGCGCACGGCCTGCGTGCGTTGCTTGACGCCCACGATGGAGCCGACGTTGTCCAGCAAGCCCGCTTCGCCGTCCACGACGGCGACGATCGGGATGCGTCGACCCGCGATGGAGACCAGGCCCGCTTGGCTGGCGCCCGCGGACTCGGTGGCGTGTAGATCGCCGTTGATGCCAAGGGTTTGGGTCAGGTGCTCGTAGGCGGAGTGTTCACCCAGGATGCCCAGTAGCAATTCAGGAGAGGAAACCACGATCAGGTTCGCAAAAATGCCGCGCTCCAAGAGTTGTTCGGAGGCGCGCACGGCTTCGGGAACCAAGGGGCCCATGGCAAAGAGGTTCACCACGTTGTCGCCGGGTTCGTACCCCGCGTAACCTTCCCAGTCGATCAGCTTGTAGGCGCCGGCCAGGCAGTTCTCACGCACGCGCGCGATCAAGGTGGCGTCATCCAAGCTCGGAATGGTGGATTCGTCGATGCCTTCGGTCCAACCCTCGGGCGCTTTGGCAGGACGCAAGGCGCCGCCGGGCAGGCTCGCCTTGGACTTGGCCTGTCGACGCGTCCAATCGAGCAGCAAGGCTTGCGGAAGTTCGCGGGTGGAAGCGCGAACCAGCACCGCATTGCGACCCGCAAAGTCGTTGTTGACGTGGCGCCTGAGCGACTCGGAAACGATCCAATCCGTC
>JBLFXY010000096.1:0-12901 GCA_047611645.1 Glaciecola sp. | reverse complement strand
CTTCTGCGATAGCACTGTAAATTCCACGGGGACTATGGCAAACCTGACCTTTGGCGGCAGCATCTCGGTGCAAGCCAATGACCTGCAGTTGGGCGTTGCAAACCTCCCGCTGAATCAGTTCGGCTATTTCGTCGTCAGCCAGGATCAAGGCTCCGGAATCATTCCGCCCGGATCTCAAGGGACGCTCTGCATCAACGGCAACATCGGTCGTCATAACCGATTGGGTGAAGTGCTATTCAGCGGGGCGACTGGAGAGGTGCTGCTGAATATCGATCTCACCGATATACCGCAGCCCATGGGCCCCACTGCGGTCCTACCCGGCGAAACATGGAGCTGGCAGTTTTGGTACCGGGACAGCAACCCGCTGAGCACCTCCAACTTCTCCGACGGCAACCGCTTCGTGTTTACGAACTAAGAAGCATCGGAGAACAGGGCCGGACCCCACGCTCGCAGCCCCAGGTTTACGGCTGGTTTATGGGGCCCGGGCCGGGAGCCCACTCCAAAAGCGCTCCTGGGCAGGTCAGGGTCTTGCAAGATTCGTGATTCGGGGCCAAACAACGGGTATGGTATGGCGCACGAAGCAAAATATTGCCCATGACCGAGTCCCCGATCCTCACCCAAGCCCCTCCCGGTCCCGGTTCGATCCGCGTGCGCGGATTGAGCAAGTCCTTTGGCCAGAACCAAGCCCTGGCCCCCTTGGATCTGGACATCCAGGGCGGGGGCATCGTGGGTCTGATCGGGCCCAACGGCAGCGGCAAAAGCACGCTGATGCGCAGCTTGATCGGACTCGTCCGGCCTAATTCCGGTTCGATTTGGGTGGATGGCCGCGAGCTCAAGGGCGACGGCCGCAACGTGCGCGAGGTCTTGACATATGCTCCCGGCGAGATGGGCGTCTACCGCGAGATGCGTGGGCGCGATCACCTGGATTGGTTCCTGCGTGGGCGCGACAAAACCACTCTGGAGCGCGCTCGCGAAATGGCCACCGGCTTCGGTTTGCCCCTGGAACGCCGCATGGGATCCTATAGCCACGGTATGAAACGCCAACTGGTCTTTGCGGCAGCCATGGCCCCCACCGTGCCCGTGCGCATCCTGGATGAGATCACCGAGGGCCTCGACCCTTCGCGCCGCACCATGGTCACCGAGACCTTGCGCAAGGATGCGGACACCGGCACAACCATCCTGCTCTCCTCACACCACTTCGGCGAAGTGGATCGGGTTTGCGATCGCATCCTGTTCATGAAGCAAGGACAGGTGATCGCCGACACCAAAGCTGCGATAATTCACGACCGGGCGGCTCGCCTCCTGCGCCTCACCTGGCCTGCCGATGGCCCCGCCCAAGCCGTGCTCGATGTGCTGCCCCAGTCGAGTTACGAAAAGGCTCGGGTGAGTGGCACCGAACTCGTGCTCGAACTGGTCCAAGCCGATCCGCGCCCGACTCTCGCCATCCTGGACGGCTTACCGGACCTGCCCGCCCCCGCCCAAGTTCAATTCGGTGCCAGCACCCTCAAGGCGATCTATCGCGACCTCTACGGAGTGGAAGGAACCTGATGCGACGCGACATTATCTCATACGCGGTGTTCAGCCTGTTCCTGTTCATCATCCTGCAGGGCTTGCTTTACGCGGCCATCCATTGGTGGCCCGCCTTCACCGAAAACATGGGGGCCCTCAAAGCTCTAGCCTCACCGCTGCCCATCCTCGCCGACCAAATCCGATTGGTCGACAAACTCGGAGCGCCCGCCTACGTGGCCGGTCAGCACTACTTCAAGGCCTGCAACATCCTGGGCTCCACCGCCGCGATTTTGTTCGCCGCCAACGCCATCGCTGGTGAAGCGCAACGCGGCACCATGGAGGTCTGGTTGGCCCGCCCTGTCTCGCGCCTGCGGCTGTACTCGGAGCGCTTTATCATGGGGCAATTGGCCATAGGCATCCCCGTGTTTCTCTCGAGCCTGACCGTGCCCGCGCTGCTGGAGACCGTGGGCACATCCATGAGCTATTCGGATCTCATCCGCTGCAGCTTCTACCAGTGGATTTTCCTGGGCTCCATCTTCAGTGTGGCGTTCGCTTTCTCCGCACTAGGGGAACAACCGCTCAAAATCGCCTTCATTCTGCTCTTCCTGTGCATCGCTGAATTCGCGATCTACATGGTCAAGACCATCACGAACTACTCGATCTTCCGCTGGTCCGACATCCAGACCTACGCGACCATGATCGGCAAGAACGTCATGCCCATGGACCGCGTGGTCATCATGCTGGCGATCCAGGTCGTGGCTTTCAGCGCCGGCTTCGTGATCTTCCGACGTCGAACCCCCTAGGATTGCACGCTAGAATCGCACCCTAGAATTGCACTGAGAGGCCATTCGAGAAGTTGCTGGTTCCGGCGCCATCCCGGTGCCAAGCCTGAAAGTGCCATGTCTGCCCAACCCCAATGAGGGGTGCGCCCGGCAAGGGAAGGGTAGCAGGCACGTCAAACCCGGACCCCACGAGGGAGGTTCCAGCCAGGTTTTGCAGCTCTCCGTTGGCATCGAATTGGCCGATCGAATTGAGCTCATTCCCGACAACGTTGTACCGACAACAAGGGCTGCCTCCCTGCGCACCCAGGCAGAAAAATCCTCGGCCGATGGCTGTTCCAGGTTCGCGGAAGGTACCGGACACCAGGAAGTAGCCAAACTCCTGGGGCGGTCCATAGCGAGCCTCCAAGTGCAGACCGCTTCCGATATTGCCCCCTTGAGTGGCGACAAGAAGTGTGCTTTCTCCATCCGAGTTTGTGGCTCCCGGCCCACAGAACGCGGTCCCCACGGGCGGATCACCCTCGTGCCCTTCCACGATGAGGTCATAGGTGTTGCAACTGCTGAAGCTGGCTGGATGCAAACGCACTTCCAAAACCACGTCCATGGACAGGCCCGACCGATTGACCCACGCCAGCGACTCGGAATCGGTATCGCTCGTCGATCGCGTCAATGCAGCGGCGTTCCCTGCGATGCTGCAAAGCGCGTCATCCGCTCCCCAAAGCCGACAATCCACGTTTCCGTCCGCATGGAAAAACACGAGGTCCACTTGCAAGCGTGCACCATCGGGCACCGTGTAACGGTAGTGATCCTCGTCATCCTTGTGCACCCAAAGACCGTCCGCCCTGCCATTCATCCCCGGCGCAGCCTGCCCACACGAATCATTGTCTTCGAACGCATCATCGGGCGCACTTAGGCATGGATTCGGACCCACGTACAAATCGAAACCATACACCGTGCACTGCACTCCATTGCCACTTGGAGCGACCCAAGCCTCGAGTATCAACTCCGTCGGCACCGTCCCGTCATACTCGAACTGGAACCCACTTGCGCCAAAGGGGACCAACAGTGCGCTGCAGTCAGGACTCCGCAAGCGAAACACCAGCTCGCCACCCGTGTCCTGCAATTCCGCAACCCGAATGATCTCCCCGGGCAGCACGGCCAGCGAGTAAAAGTCCAAGTCCGAACGTCTAGAGACAAGGTCCATGTAGATTCCGGGCGTCAGAGCCACCGCTGTCGAGCAATCATCATTCGGTTCGAATGCATCGTCCACTCCCGGACTGCACAATGTGGGCTCCAAGGTCACCTGCAAAGAATAAGTCGCACAAGGTTCGGGGCTGGATGCCAAAACAAAGGGGCGCACCACATACTCAACAGCAAGCAAGGCAAAATTCTCCAGCTCCACGCCTCCTTCCTGCACAGCCATCAGAATTCCGTTGCGCCACACTTGAAACGCCAGGGGATGGTCACTGTCCAAGACTGCGATCGTCAACTTCTCACCCGAGAGCACGATGACCGAATAATAATCCCGATCATCATTCGCAACGAACAGATTCAAGTGCGTCCCCGCCCCGATCGGCACAGCATCGCCGAACGTATCATTGGGCTCAAAGATATCGCTATGCGCACCCAAGCAAGCATCCCCAGCCCAAGCCGGTATGCAACCAGCCAAGATCCAAAAAACGAAAACAATGCTATGTCGAGTACACGGGGGGCAATTCACCGTCCCACGGTAGCAAGTCCCCCCCATCCTGGGGTCACGGCCCGGAATCCACGCCCCATTCAGGGCCCCATTCAGGGCTTCGTCCAACCTCGTACGATCAAGCCCAACCCAACCAGCGCCACAGACCTCCGCGATATTCCATCCCCTATTCTGCGATACGCTTAATTACATAGCGCAGAAAAGCAGGTTCCGCATCTTTAAGGTCGAAGCGTTTGAGGGCTTTGGTCAAGGCCGCTTCGCGCACTTCCGTGAGCGCACTACTATGCAAAGGGGCGCCCGCAGGCACGGCGGCCACCAGGGCCTGCCAGTCTTCGCGAACATGGCGCACGTAGCGTTTGAGGAACTCCTCGCCGCGCGAGGAGCGCTGGCCGTAATCGGAGTTCACCAGGAACTCCAACCAGATCCAGGCCTGCGCGTAGTACTCGCGCGGGGCGGAGTAAAACTGTTTTTGTGACAGGTGCAAGAATACATCGAGCGGTTCGAGGCCCTTGCCCTGCTCGCCCAGCATGCTGCTCAAAGTGCTCAAGTGGTGGGTCAGCGGTTCGAAGCCGATCACCCGTTGTTGATCCAATTTTGCGCTGAACATGAGTTCCGCATAACCCTCATCAAACCAGATGTGCGGTGAAATCCCGCCCAATGCGGCGTTGATGTACTGGTGGAAGGACTCGTGGCGCAGCACGCTTAGCATGGCCTGCTTGTCTCCGCCATCGTAGATCACGAGCTGATCCTGGGCCGCACTGAAGTAACCCGCCGTCCAATCCATTCCGCCGTAGTCCAAATACTCCTGCCGATCGCGGCAAAGACGCACCACACCCACATCTTGGGGCGCCAGGTTACGATGGGTCAAAAGGTGCTCGGTCAAAAACCTGCGCACGCCGGTCAGGTGGCCATCGAATTCTTTCCAAGCCTGCGTATCCTCGCCGTGCACCAGATAGATGTATTGCTCGCTGTCATAGGCGTACCAACCCTCCACCATTGAAAGGTTGGCAAAAATACGACGTTCCTTGTCGCTCAGCCGCGTGCGCCCGTACTTGCGTGCGAGCTCAGTGCGCCTGCGATCGTCCTTGGCGGGCGCATGAAAACGCAGTTCACCCGCCAATCGATCCCAACGACGAACCTCGCGGGCAAAAGTTTCGCCCGGGGTTTCCCCCACCAGGAAATAGACATGCTCTGCACCTGTGTAGGAATACACCATGCCCATGCGCTCGCCACGCTGGTATGGGATCAATTGCCGCTTGAACTCACCCAAGCTCTTAGCCCCCTTAGCCACGTCGGATGCTTTGACCTTTAAAGTGGAGCCCAAAAAGCCCTCGAGCGCGCTGGCCGCCTGCGGTTCGCGCGGCAGACGATACAGACCCAAGTTCGTGGAGCCCCCCGCCTCTTTATTCCGGCGCACAAACAGCAGCTTCAAAATTTTCTCCGTCCGTGGAATCGGCAAGGCGTCATAATCCGCCGGCGTATCCAAAGTCACTCCAATCTCCATGTAGCGCGTGCCTCCACCCTGCGCCAGGGCGTGACTGGGCACGAACAAAGATCCGATCAGCAGAAGGGTTATTTTGAGGGACATCACAATCTTAGGTTGCGGAGCCCAAGCCAGGGAACCAAGGGAAAAGGGCCAGTGCATCAAGCTCGCCCGGTCCCGTGCCATTTTCGAGTGCCCGCACGCCCTCTCTTGGCCGATCCCCTTGGGCCGGGTGGGTGTTTTCCCCACTCGCTCGCGCTAGAATCCTGCCATGATGCGCCCCGCCACGCCGAGCCCCAAGTGGGCTGCCCGCCGGGAGTTGGGCCTCGCCCTGTTCGACCTGTTCCGGTGGATCCCAAGTCTGGTGTGGTACCTGCTGGTTTCGCGCAAGCGCTACGAGGTGCAGGTGCGTGCGGATTTGGCCGCCGAGCCGGTTCGGTTGCCGGCGCAGCCGCCCACACCCGACCTCTCCAACCTGAAGAACCTGGGACGTCCGGTACGCATCTTCCTGTCCTGCGCTGAAGCTTCCGGGGAAATCCACTCGCGCAACCTGGTCGCTGCGCTCTTCGAAATAGCTGACGCGTCCGAAATCCCGCGCCCCGAGATCGTGGGTTTCGGCGGTGAGTCCCTAGCGAAAGCAGGCGTGCAAGTTCTGGCCGATCCGGTTCAGGACGCCACCTTGCACGCCGGAGGCATCCTGCAAGCCTTGCCGTTTTACGTGGGCTTGATCCGAACCGCCGCAGAAACTTTTCGAGGCGATCCCCATGCAGATCCGATCGATCTGTTTGTGCCCGTGGACTCGCCCGCCCTGCACGTGCCCATGGCGCGCGTGGCTCAAAAATTTCGCGTCCCCACGGTTCATCACATCGCACCCCAGTTTTGGGGTTGGGCCCCGTGGCGCGTCAACCGCTATCGCAAGGTCATCACGCGCGGCCTCACGATCCTGCCCTTCGAGCCACATTGGTATGCGCGTCATCGGGTTCCGGTAACGCACGTGGGCCATCCCCTGCTGGATGAACTGGCCAAGCTACCCAAGCCGCCGGCTCCCGATGCGGCCAGCCGCACGGACTGGGTGCTCCTGCCCGGCAGCCGCCGCGGTGAGATCGCGGACAACCTGCCGTGGATGCTGCGCGCCATCGAATCGACCTGCGAGCAGCAACCCAACCTGCGCTGGTTCATCGCCCAGTCGAATGAAGATCACCGCGCCGCGATCGAGCAGCACCTGCAAGATTTCCGCGCCCGACGTCCGCAAATTCAAAACCCCATCACACTCACGGTCGGCAATTTGCATGGAACACTGGCAAGTTGCCGGGGCGCCTTGGCCGTGTCGGGCACCGTGCTCACCGACCTTTTGTTTCACCGCATCCCCGCCGTGGTGATCTACCGCGACCCCGGCGGTTGGAAGGGCCGCGTGGTCGACAAGCTGCTGACCACGGGCATGTTCGCTTCCACCAATTTGATCGCCGGCAAGAGGGTCCTCAACGAGTACTGCTTCGGCGAGCAAGGCCCCCTCGAACAGGTAGCCTTGGACATTCAAAACTTGAATCGGGCCGGCCCCGAGCGCGAACGGTGCATACAAGAGCTGGAGCGCGTCAGTCAAAGGTTGGGACCCGCGGGGGCCTGCCAGCGCGCCGCAGCCGCCATCCTGGAAACCGTAGCGGACCAATTTCCGGCCAAAAAAACGTAGAAAGAGTCCTTTTAGACCCAATCAGAGGGTTTTGGGTTCGTTTTCAGAGGTTTTGCTGAATTGAAATATGGGTTGTACGTATTGGGGTCAGAATTGAGGGCCGACCCCAATACCGCCACCCCTGGCGGTTTGGAAACAAACGCCCGACCCCGAGCATGCATACCGAACCTTCGATCCTGATGACCCGACTCCACGGCGGCGACCTAAGAGCTTTTGACGGCCTCTTTCGCTTGCTGCGTGGACGGGCTTATCACATCGCCTATTCCATGGTCGGTTCCCGCGAAGACGCCATGGATCTGGCCCAGGAAACCTTCATGCGCGTCTATAAGGCACGCGAATCCTTCGACACGTCGAAACCGTTCCTGCCCTGGTTCCACCGTATTCTGCGCAACACCTGCTTCAGTTACCTGCGCAAGGGCCACCGCGTCCGTGAACGCTCGATCCACCAAGTGGACAGGGATGGCGACCCGATCGATTTCGAAATTGTGGACAACGGTCCGGATCCCTCCGCCCACGCCAGCCAAACCGAAACGGAACGGTTGTACATGGAAGCCATGAACAAGCTCTCCTCGAGGGATCGGGAAATCCTGACCCTGCGCCATCAGGAGGATCTCAGCTACAAAGAGATCGCCGAGGCACTGAAAATTCCCGAAGGCACCGTAATGTCGCGACTGTTTCACGCGCGCCGGCGTATGCGTGATTCCCTCGGCCCGGCCCTGGATCCCCACAAGAACAGCGCTCCCAAAATGGAGGCCATGCAATGAAACACGAATTCGACGAGCTCGAAAGAGATCAGATGCTCGCCATGGCGTACGTGGATGGGGAATTGGAGGTGGACCAACGCCGCCGATTCGAATCCCGCCTAGCCGTCGAACCCGCCCTCGCAAAAGAGGTCGAAGAGCTGCGCGAATTAGCCCTGCTCTCACGCCGCAGCATTCCACCAGAACCGGAGGACCGTGAGTGGCAGCGGCTGGGTCAAGACCCCCTGCATCGCAAGGGTTTGCGCCTGGGGCTTTGGCTTTGCATTCTGGCGGTGGCCGGTTTTGCCGCGACACTCAGCGTTACGGTCCTGGGCTCGCAAGAGCACTGGGCCCTGCAGTTATTTCTAGTCTCCGGAGCCGCTGGCGTCTGCCTGATCGCACTGCTCACCCTGCGCGAGCGCCTGGCCGTTCTCCCCCACGACCCCTACCGCAAAGTACACCGTTGATGCTCATCACAACCACCGACTCCATCCCCGGCCGAGAGATCGTAGAAACCCTAGGCATGGCCCGCGGCACAGTCGTGCGCGCGCGCAACCTCTGGCGAGACTTTCGAGCCCTGCTGCGCATCATTATTGGCGGTGAGGTGGTCGAGTACACGGCCCTTGTGGCCCAGAGCCGCGAGCAAGCCGTGGATCGCATGACCGCCGAGGCCCGCGCCATGGGAGCCAACGCCATTGTGGGCTTCCGCTTCGCCACCTGTGGCATCTCAAAGGCTGCCGCCGAGGTCATGGCCTACGGAACGGCCGTGCGCATCAAGCCATAGGAGCCCAGGCCCCTACAGCCCACCCAGAAGCCGTATTTCCCGGTAGATTTTGGCGGCCCTGTTGAACCTTGGGGCTGGATGGACGTTAAGTTCTCCCGAGGCCCAGGTACGGCCCCGTCCCTATAGAGCCCTATAGAACCATGTTCAAAGCACTCCTCCTCGCCGGCGCCTTCGCCCTCGCATCCGCCGTCCCCGTCCAGGCCCTGGCCTCCCAGGACCCTGGCGGTCGACCGGGTCCCGAAACCCAGATCAAGGACACGCTAGACGGCTCCATCCGCTGGATTCGCGCCCAGCAGGACCGGGCCACCGGCGCTTTCGAGGATCCGCTCAGCACCGCGCTGGTACTCTGCGCCCTGGGCGAAAGCCCGCGCAAGTATCGTGAAGCTGACGGGTACTTCGTGAAAGGCGCACTCGCCTATTTGCTCTCCCACCAAAACATCAGCGGCGCTTTTGAGGGCAAGGACAAAAAGGCCAACGCCAAGCTCACCACCATCGCGCTGCGCGCGCTATTTTCCCACTCGAGCCCCGCGCGTGAAAAATCCTACGCCAATGCGCTGCGCTGGCTCGGCCAGCAAGAGCCCATCGCCGATCCCTTCGATTCCTTGATCGGTCCGGACCTGGAAAAGGCCGCCGCACTCACGCATGTGCGCCGCTTGCTCGCCCAACGCGGCGCCGACGGATCCTGGCCCACCACGACGAGCGCGGGCCGACGGCCCTTGGCCTCCACCGCCGTGGCCGTGATCGACCTGGCTCGCTACGAGAAGATGTTCCGTCCCGCCGAAGGTCCCAAGGATCCCATCGTGCCGCTCGGCCCGTTCACTTCCGCCGACAAGGATCGGGTTCTGATCTCCATGCAACGCGGCGCGGCCTTCCTGGTGAAAGTGGCCGAGAATGGCAAGTTCGGCGCGCCCGGCCAGCCCGATGCGGGTCTCACATCCATGGTGGTCGGCGCCCTACAAGGACTGCCCACGCCGCGCGCAGCAAACGTGCAAAAGATCATCGATGAGGGCCTCGATTGGTTGGTCACGCTGCAAAAGAAAGACGGTTCCATCCATCAAGGCATGTTGGCCAACTACGTCACCTCCTCCTCGATCATGGCACTGGCCGCCAGCGACAAAGCGAATCACAAGGCGGCGGTCAAAAAAGCCCAGGGATTCCTGATCGGCTTGCAAGCCGACGAAGGCGAAGGTTACAGCGAAGGCGATCGCTACTACGGTGGAATTGGCTACGGCGGCGACGAACGCCCGGACCTTTCCAACCTGCAAATGGCTCTAGAAGCCCTCTCCGCGTCCGGCTTGGAGGAAGACCACGAAGCCTACAAGCGCGCCGTGCGCTTCTTGGAACGCTGCCAGAACCGCTCGGAAAGCAACGACGTGCGCATCGAAGACGGCGGCGTGGTGATCACCTCGGGCAACGACGGGGGCAGCGGCTACATGCCGGGTGACTCCAAGGCTGGTTTCCTGGACTTGGAGAACGGCGAGCGCGTGCCGCGCTCCTACGGTTCCATGACCTATGCCCTGCTCAAAAGCTACGTGCTGGCGGGCTTGACCCAAGAAGACCCGCGCGTCAAAGCCGCTTTCACCTGGCTCGAGAAAAACTACACTCTGGACGTGAACCCGGGCTTCGACAACTCCCGCGATGCGCGCGCCGCCTATCAGGGCATCTTCTACTACTTCCTGGCCATGTCGCGCGCCCTCAACGCCTATGGCGCCGAGGAACTGACCGATCCGGCGGGCGTCAAGCACGCCTGGAAGCGCGAACTTGCCGGACGCTTGATCGCCATGCAAAGCAAAGAGAGCGGCTCCTGGTCCAACCGCAACGCCCCGCGTTGGTGGGAAGGCAACCCGATCCTCGGCACCGCCTACGCGCTCGCGACCCTTTCCGAAACCCTGCGATAACCATCCCCTCGCCCGATCCCAACATCATTGGGATCGGGCGAATTTACAGCGCAGGAAGGCTGCTCTACGGCGCAAGACCGGCATGGGATACGTATACTGACCGGCATGAGTACCGCTCCCAAACCCATTCGCATCTACACGCTCAAGGGCCCCCGCGACCAAATGGTTTTGGACGATGGCTCGGGTCTTTGGGATCTGTCCGCCTACCTGCGTCTGAACGGCAGGCCCGGCGATCCCTTTGAACTAGCCGAGGATGGATGGTTCTCGCCCACCCAACTCGAAAGCAAATTGCCGCGCAATGGCGCAGAAGGCTGGGAGCCGGTGGAAGCGGGCGACGACGGATTGCCCCTGGCGGAACTAGCGCTTCCTTTGCCGCGCTCGTACGTGGGCAAGATCGTCGCCCTGGGAAAAAACTTCAAAGCCCACGCCGAGGAGTTCCAAGAGTCCGTTCCCAAAGAGCCACTGTTCTTCAACAAGCTGCCGGAGACCCTGGTTCCCACGGGCAGCGAAGTGCAGATTCCCGCCTGGTATACCGAGCGCATCGATCACGAGGTCGAACTGGCTGTGATCATCGGTTTGGGGGGCAAGGACTTCCCCGAAGAGGACGCCATGGAACATGTGGCCTTCTTTACCCTGGCCAACGACCTGACCGCGCGTTCCTTGCAAGGCCAGGACCGCAAGCTGGGCTACCCTTGGTTCCGCGCCAAAAACATGGACGACTTCTGTCCCCTAGGGCCCGCTTTGGTTCCGGCGGAATACCTGGATGGAGGCCAAGTCCACCTGACATGCCGGGTCAACGGCGAACTGCGCCAGGACGCCAAAACCCAAGACATGGTGGTTTCGATCCCACGCGCCTTGGCCTATTTGTCACGCCACTTCACGCTCAACCCCGGCGACATCGTGCTGATGGGAACGCCCGCCGGGGTCGGTCCCTTGCTGCATGGCGACCAAGTGGTCTGCCACGCGCCCAGCATCGGAACCCTCACCACCACCATTCTTCGGCCCCAAAGCTAAGCTCCAATGACCGCATCCCCCTACAACCCGAGGGAGTCCTTCGAAGGCCGCTTGCGTGGCAAGTCCATTCCCAACGGCAGCTGCAGTGCCGACATCGTGGTCAACTCGGAAGGCATCCACGCGCAAGCTGAAGAGAGCCCCGCGCGCAATCTGCCCTTCAGGGGCTTGCGTCTGCGCCGGGATGAAAGCGGTGCGCTCATCGCCACTTCAGGCGACGGCGCTTGGAGCGTGAGCTGTATGGATCCGGGTTTCTATCGCGCCCTCGAGACCGTTGCGGGCAACGACCTCAATCAACAACTCACGACCCTCGCCGGCCAAAAAACATCGACTCGCAAAAAGCATTTGCTCAGTTGCGCGCTGGTGTTAGTGATCTGCGGTGCGATCCTGTGGTCCTTGCCGAAACTGTTCCAGAGCACGGTCTCAGCCTCCGTTTCGGCCTTGCCCATGACTGTGGACGAAGCCCTAGGTGAAGCCGCCCAAGACGCCATGGACGCCGGCGGCTCGATCGTCGACGATGAGTTGATCGTACAGGCGGTGCAAGCCATCGTGGACCGACTCGCGCCCCATGCTGCCATGGACGGGCTCACGTACCAATTCCGCATCGTGCGCAACGAGCAAGCCAACGCCTACGCGCTGCCTGGTGGTTTCATCACCGTGTTCACCGGCCTCATGGAGCAGAGCACTTCTCCGAACCAAGTCGCCGGGGTCATCGCCCATGAAATGGCCCATGCTAAACTGCGCCATGGGCTGCTCAAAGTCGCACATAGCGGCGCATTCTCCGCAGCGATGGCGATCGTTTTCGGTAATGTAGGCGGCCTTGAATCCATTGCCTTGGAGCTGTTCACCCTGCAACAGGTCAACGACCACTCCCAGGACGCGGAAACCGAGGCTGACGTGGAAGGCGTACGTATTTTGGTCGCAGCGGGCATTGACCCCCAGGGTTTGGTTGACTCCTTCCTCGCTATGCAGGAACGGTATGGCGATATGCCTTCAGCTATCGCGTGGGCCAGCTCCCACCCTCAATTTGATGACCGCATTGACTCGATCAACACAGCCGTTGAACAGCTTGACCTCCCCGGAGTATGGGAGCCCTTGGACTTGGATTGGAATGCGGTCCTTGAAGCTCTGAAGGAGTGAGGTGGTTGGGTTGGGTTGGTGTGGACGGTTTGGAGAAGTGAGGGATTTGGGGCGATTGGAAGGTGTTGAGAATGGTGCGGGTCAGTTCACGCGAAGAAGCGAAGAACGCGAAGGGGGGGCGGGTTAGGAGAGTGTGTGATTTTTGATTGAGGGACTGGTTTGCGAGGCCGG
>JBLFXY010000095.1:0-12946 GCA_047611645.1 Glaciecola sp. | reverse complement strand
CTGACACCGCGGGCCGCCGCTCAATCCCATTCAGGGGCTAGGCCTTAACGATCCGACTTGGGCAGGCCCATGCCTTGACGGTCGGGGTCGGCCGGGCGGGTGGGCGCCTTGTATGCGTCGCTCTCCAGCTCTTTCAGCATCTGTTGCACGGCGGCCGCGATCTGCGGGTCCGCGCCGTCTTGCATGAGTGCCGGGTCGTCGAGAACTTCGATGTCCGGGTCGACTCCGTGGCCTTCGACGCCCCACGAGCCGTCCAGCTCGTAGAAGGCGAAGGACGGAACGGCTAGCGAGCCGCCGTCGATCAGCTGCGGGCTGCCCGAGTAGCCAACGAGGCCACCCCAGGTGCGCGTGCCGATCAGCTTACCGAGGCCGGCCTGGCGGAACAGGTACGGGAACATGTCGCCACCCGAACCCGCGTCGCGGTTGATGAGCATGCACTTTGGACCCTGGTGTGAATCTCCCGGCGTTGCCATCGAGCGACCCCAGCGGCGGCCCCAGTAGTTCGTGCGCGGACGGTCGAGGGCTTCGATTTCACGGTTCGGGAATTGGCCACCGCCGTTCCAACGCTCGTCGATGATGAGCGCGTCCATGTGGGCTTGGCCGTAGAACTGGCGGAACATGTTGTTGCGGCCGTTCTGGCCCGTGTCCGGCACGTAGATGTAGCCGACGCGACCGCCCGAGGCCTTCTCGACCATGGCCCGGTTGTTCTCGATCCACTGACGGTACCGCAGGTTGCCCTCACTGCTGAGCGTCTTCACCATCACCTTGCGCGCGGTGTCATCCATGGTGGGGGAAGCGCTGATGGTCAGTTCGACCGCTTTGCCAGCCTTGCCCACCAGGGGCGCCCACGGATCGACCGTCGTGTCGAGAGCTTTGCCATCGATGGCGAGCAGGTAGTCGCCTTCGTGCACGTCGACGCCCGGCATGCTGAGGGGACCACGCGCGTCCGAGTCCCAAACGCCGCCTTCGACGATGTTGGCGATGCGGTAGGCACCGTTCTCGAGGCTGTAGTCGCAGCCAAGGAGGCCCACGCCGACGCGCGGTCCACGCTCCAGCGGCCCGCCGCGCACGTAAGCGTGGCCCACGTTGAGCTCCGCCACCGTCTCGCGCATCACGTAGTCGACGTCGCTGCGGGTGGCGCAGAAGTCGATCATCGGGCGATACTGTTCGTAGACTGCGTTCCAGTCGACGCCGTGCATGTTGGCGGCGTAGAAGTAGTCGCGGAAATAGCGCCACGAGTCACGGTAGATCTGGGGCCATTCCTGGCGCGGGTCGATGGTCGACTCCATGCCATCCTTCTGGACTCTCTTTGGCGAGCTGCTTTCAGCGGCTTTGCCGATGGTGATGTTGCTTCCACGACCGATGAGGAGCTGCTTGCCGTCAGCCGAGAGGCTAAAGCCGGTGCCGCCCGTCACGCTCTTCTCGGCTTGTTTGTCACCGTGAATGTCGTAGATCTTGATGCCGGCGCCGCTGCGCACGTACAAGAGCTGGTCCTTGTTGTTGACGGCGAGGTCCCTGAAATTGCCAGGAGCCATCGGAAGCAGGAGAGCACGGTGCTCGAAGCCTTCGAGGTCGATCTCGATGGGTTCGATAACCTTTTTCTTTTTGTCTTTCTTCGCGTCGTCATCGCCTTCGGAGGCTTCGCCGTCAGCGGCCGACGGCGCTTCGCGGGTCGCCACGATAGGGATGTCCCCCTCATCGGAGTTGATGGTCCAATCGAGGCTGCCGCCGGAGATCGTGCCGCTGATACCCAACGATGGGCCGATGTCGAGGGTTAGCGTGCCTGTGCAGTCGCCCGTGGCTGCGTCATACTCGGCGCTGACGGTAGCGGTGCCCATCGGTGCTTCGGCGGAGCCGGTGAGGGTCGTGCCGTCGAGGGTCAAGGACAAGGTTACCGGAAGCTCCCCTTGGCCGGGAATGGTGATCGTGCCACTGTAGTCGCCGCTGATACCGTCGTCTTTCGTGGCCGACTCGTCGGAGGCTTCGTCAGCATCATTATCTTCTTCGTCGGCGTTGTCATCGTCGCCTTCAGCGTCTTCTTCAGCGTCCTCGTCATCCCAGGACTCCTCGTCGCTTTCGGGCGCCCACGGGAACTCGACATCCTCGCGTAGCGGCACGGCCAAAAGCACTTCGGCGTCGGTGTAGACGTAATTCGAATCGATCATCGAGCCCTGTTGCCCGTTGAAGTTCCGAATGCTACCGAAGTAAAGGAAGTCGCCCTTACGATCAAATACCGGGTTGTCGTCTTCGAACATGTCGCTCGTGACGCGGTGCAGCTCGTCCTGGGTCGCGTCGTAGAGCATCACGGAGTAACGGGTGTTGTCGGCTGCGATGTTCGTGTATGTGATCCAGCGTCCGCCAGGGGACCAGTTGACGCTCACGCCCCATTCTGCGCTCTCTACTTGGTCGATCGTTTTCGTAGTACCGGCCTCGATGTTGTGCAGGTAGAGCCTGCCGGAGCGATCGCTGAAAGCGATATGGTCGGAGGTCGGGGACCAGGTGGGTAAGTACTTGAATCCCTCGGTGTCCTTGGTGAGTTGCTGCGTCTCGCCGCGGCCGTCGGATTGCTTGATGAACAGCTCGTACTCACCCGTTTCATCGGAGAAGTAAGCGATCCAGCGACCGTCCGGGCTCCACGAGGGCGCGCGTTCGGCGACGCCGTTCGTATCCGTCAGGTTGCGTGCGCGGCCTTTCTCAGCCGGGAGCGTCCAGATGTCGCCGCGGGACTCGACGACGGCGCGCTTGCCCGTAGACGAGATGTGGGCGTTTCGGATCGAGCTTGAAACGTCGACCACGCGGGGCCGAACGGTTTCGGATGCGCCGGGGATGTCGACGTTGACCTGCGTGGTCGCCTGGGTGGCGAGGTCCACGAGGAACAGGCCATAGTTGTTCTGGAACACGATCTCGCCTTGCCCAGCTGCGCCGGGCCCGATAGCGGGCCACTTGACGTCGAAGTCGGTGTAGTTGGTGATCTGGCTGTGCGTACCAGACGCCACGTTGAACTGCCACACGTTAAGACGGTGGGCAGGGCCGCGATCGGAGACGTAGTAGAGGTCGTCGCCGTGCCACATGGGGAAGCTGTCCGTGCCTTCCCAGTCGGTCACGCGGCGCGAGGACTTGTCTTCGAGGTTGAAGATCCAGACGTCGCTCGCGGTGCCACCGACGTAGCGCTTCCAGTTGCGGCCGTCCCGGGCGTTCGGTGTGTAAGCCAGCATCTTTCCATCCGCGTGGATGGTGCCGTGCAGGCCGTAGGGGATCGAAACCGGCTCGGGCAGGCCGCCCTGGCTCGACACCGTGAACATGCGGGGCGAGCGGCGCTGACCGGAGAAGGCCGACGTCGAGAAGATCAAGCTCGAGTCGCCGTTCCAGTCGCTGAAGCTGTCGCCGCCAGGGTGGTGTGTCACGCGGAACGGGATCCCGCCGTCGACGGATAGCGTGTAGAGATCGGAGTCCCCTGCGTAGTTTCCGCTGAATGCGACGGTTCTGCCGTCGGGGCTGAAGCGCGGGTTGCGCTCGGCGCCTTCGGGGCTGGCGAGCGGGAGCGCGGTTCCGCCTTCACGCGGGACGAGCCAAAGGTCATTCGCGTAGACGAAGACGATCTGGCTGGTGCTGACGTCAGGGTAGCGCAACATGCCGGCTTGACCGGCTTCCTGGGGAAGGGCGGAAGCGGCACCGCTGGCCAGAATGAAGGCGCCTAAGGCGGCGAGAGATCGCCAGCGGAGAGGGGCGGTGGAGCTAGAGAATCGCGGAGTCATGTGGAAGATAGCGCAAGGAGAGAAGTGCCAATCGGAAAGCGGCTCCAAAGAGGCCGCTTCGAATGAGGCGGGGAGGCGGTGCGAGCCAGGGTAGGGGATGCACGGCTCAATGGGGTCCTAGGAAGTGCGGGCCGGCAGGGCAGGGGCTCCGGAAGTGCCATGTTTAACCGTAGGGCCACAGTGCAGCAGCCCGAGACCATAAATCGGCCGTCGTTGGTGCACACAGCGAGAGCGAGCTCGTATGGCTCCGACACCGCCCACTTCATGCCGCCGCCGCAACCCACTTTGGCAGGCCGAGCGCGCGCATCCGGTTCAGAATTCCGCCAGTCTGCGCGGCTACCACTGTCTGCAGCTGGACGTATCTCGCATGCTGCCTGCCGCTTGGCTGCGGAGTCCAGACTTCAAAGGCCTCCCCCGAGTTCCATAGGGGGAAGCTTCCACGCCGGCCGACCGCTTTGGCATCGTCAGCCCAGCGGGTGACACCGTATCTGGTTTTGCGCTTTGATTGGAGGAGAGACTTGATGCCTTGGACGCAGCCACCAACCAGCCGTTGCCCGACACACTCCTAGGCGATCCGTTGTGCAACAACGCCATAGACCAGAGCCAAACGCCGATCACGGGGGATCTATTGCTTGGGCGTGACCTGCACCGGTTGCGTCCAGGCCTTCTCCTTATCACCCTTTGCGTAGGGGTTGGGGTGGTCCTTCGAGGAGGTCACCACCGCGCGTACATAGAGTTCATCGCCGGAGTACGTATAGAGCGCAGGATTGTTCGTGGTCTCCAAGAGCACTTCGCCGACGTCGCTCAATGCACCATCAATGATCCGCGTGCCAATGAAGCGCGTTGTGAACTGAGGTGCCGTTTTGTCTGCACCCTGGGCATTTGATGCGGTGTCGATCTCCACCCTATACTCTTTCTCTCCACGCTTCACATCACGTAGGGTGACTCCGCTGGAAGCATAAAAGTCGCCCCGTTTCATGGCATCGACGAGGGCGTTCTCTTCGAGTGTTTCCGCCTGGACCATGATCCAGCCACGGCCAGTTTGAGCCGTGGGGTTGCCGTAATAGTGATGGGCGTCATCCGTGGCGACAGCGAATAGCAGGGGCAGCTTCAGCTCGGTCAACCGCAAAGTCAAAGCGCGGTCCCACATCTCATCGGTGGACGGGTGTGTAGCATCGCCGTGGTTGCGCACACCTTGGTGGCCGTTGTAGACCTCAAAGAAGCGGTCGGCGCGCATCGAAGCGACTTCTTGCCAAGTCAATCCCCAACCGAAGTTGGGATGATTCAAATGCGCGAGCACGGAGCGATCGTGTTCTTCCCCATGGGCGGAGATAGCTTCTAAAGTGGCGTTCAATAGCTCTACTACCGAATCACGCTTCAAGACGGGAATGGCTTCGGCGATATTGATAGCGTTGATGTGCACAGGGTGTCCTTCGAAACTGGCGGTGACTTCTTCACCCGGGACGAGTAGGAATCGGCCACTCTCCTCGAACCGGTCGGCTAGCTCATCCAAGGTCAATAGGCGCATTTCGCGTTTGCCATCGACCTCGCGCAGTTGCACAGCATCAGCGCCGAACTGGGCGATGATCTGATCCAGCTCATCAGGCTTCAGTCGCCCTTTGCCGTCATCCGCAACCGGAAACCAGAACTCGGAATCCTGGAAGATGTTGTGGTCGGAAAGAACAAGGAACTGATAGCCATGTTCCTTGTACCAAGCGACAGAGATTTCCGGGGCGCCATCGCCGTCACTCCACAAGGTATGGGTGTGGGTATTGCCCTTGAACCAGGTACCTTGATCGGCACCCGAGTGGGTTGCAGCGCAAGAGACAACCAGCGGCAAAAGTAGGGCAACGCACAGCATGGGTTTCATCATCATGGCAGCCTAGCATCTGTAAGGCGGACCTTCACCGTGGGACAGAGATTGATGTGATATTCATCCCATGGCGTCATGATCTGATCAGCATGTCGCAATGGCGCTTCACCTACTTTAAGCTCACTGCGACGGGCTTCTTCTCGTCGGGGGCGGCGACCTCGAGCTCATAGGTGAAGACGTTGAAGACCAGGTCTTCGGGTCGCTTGCCCAGGACCCCGGCGACCTGTTTTTGAGAGGACTCTTGCTTGCTTATGTCCTGGGAGATCGGGAACTCGCACATGGCGGCAGACCCACAGCGTGCGATTGGGGAAGCCGAACGGATTCCACGGCTCGCGGGCATGTGTGGATAGGGTTCGAAGGTGTGGTATCGGGAGGATGGGGGCAATGGGAGTGGGGCATTGGCGCAGGTTTCGCCTGCAACCGTATAATGGCGGCCCCTTCCCGGAACCACCCAAACATTGCTTTGGGTGACGCAACCTAATTCCTATGCGCCCTAATTCCATCCTCTCTATCAGGGCCAGTTGGCTCGTGTCCCTTTTTCTCACTGGAGTCCTCTGTGGATCCAGTGTCTCCGCTCAAACAGGAACGGGGTCTGAAGAACAAGGCACAGTAGGCGCCCGCCCCAATATTTTGTTGCTCTACAGCGATGATCATGCCTCGGCGGCTGTCAGCGCTTATGGATCGGACTTGCCGGAGACTCCGAACATTGATCGTTTGGCGACGCAAGGGATGCGCTTTGACAACGCGTTTTGCACCAACGCTATTTGTGGGCCGGCTCGGGCTGTGGTGCTCACGGGGAAGCACAGTCACATCAACGGTTTCATCGACAATAACAATAGTGTGTTCAACGGAGACCAACAGACGTTTCCGAAGTTGCTGCAGAAGGCTGGTTACGAAACGGCGATCATTGGCAAGTGGCATTTGCACTCCACGCCCCAGGGGTTTGACTACTGGGATATCTTGCCCGGTCAAGGGCGCTATTACTCTCCAGAGTTCATCAACCAAGACGGCAAGTACAAGTTGCCTGGTTACAATACGGACATCATCGCCAGTAAAGCCATCGATTGGTTGAAGGCGCGGGCGGAAGCGAAGCGGCCCTTCATGCTGATGTGCCAGTTCAAGGCTCCTCACCGCGCCTGGCAAGCAAGCCCCGCGGAAGTGGGCTTGTTCGATGACATGCAGATGCCCGAGCCGGCCACGCTCCTTGACAATGCCCAAGGCCTTGCGAGCCCCGCGCGCGAGCAAGAGATGAGCATTTCTAAGCACATGTGGCTGTACTACGACCTCAAAGTCCCGCCGCTTGAGGGGGAAACGCTCACGGGTCCCGATCGCTGGGCCGTGGGCCGCGAAAAGCACATGACGGCCGAGGAACTGGCCGCTTGGAATGCGGCCTACGAGCCGCGCAACGCTGCGTTCAGGGCCGCGGATCTGAAAGGCGAGGACCTGGTTCGCTGGAAGTACCAACGCTACATCAAGGATTACCTGCGTTGCATCCAGGGCATCGATCGCAATGTGGGGCGCATCCTCGACGCGCTCGACGCAACGGGTCTGGCCGACAACACCGTTGTGGTCTACACGTCCGACCAGGGTTTTTTCCTGGGGGAGCATGGCTGGTACGACAAGCGTTTCATGTATGAGCCTTCGCTCAAGGTTCCCCTGCTGGTGCGCTGGCCGGGAGTGGTGCAGAATGGCGCTGACCGCAGCGACCTGGTGCAGAACCTGGACTTCGCGCCGACCTTCCTGGATCTTGCGGGAGCCGAAGTGCCTGAGGACATGCAGGGTGAGAGTATTTTGCCCATGCTGCGCGGTGATGAAACACCCCAGTGGCGTAAGGGTATCTACTACGAATATAGCGGCGAAGCCACCCACAACGTGGCGGCCCATTATGGCATCCGCACCCGGGAGTGGAAATTGATCCACTACCCACGCACGGACGAATGGGAATTGCTGGACCTGGTGAACGACCCCGAGGAAATTCAAAACCTCTACGGCGATGCCACACACGCCCAACTCGTAGCCACTCTAAAGAGCCAGCTCATTGAACTGCGTCGGCAATACGAGGTCATCGCCCCCAGGGCCGAATTGCAGGTGCCTGAAATCTTCTCCGACGGGATGGTATTACAGCGCAACAGTTCTGTTGTGGTTTGGGGAACGGCAGAGCCTGGGAGTCGGATCCAGATCTCCACGGATTGGGGAACCGAGGCCGCCGCAACCACTTTAGAGAATGGTACTTGGTCGGTTGATGTGAGCATCGGAGACGCGGGCGGTCCTTTCAGGTTCCAAGTCACCGAGGGCCAAAACAGCATCACCTTCTCCGACGTCTTGCTTGGCGAGGTTTGGCTCTGTGGGGGGCAGTCCAACATGGAGCGCTCGGTCGGGCCGGTGCATGGCAATGGAATTGATCACTGGCAATCGGAACTGCAAAACGCCACCTTCCCTGAGATCCGCTTGTTCGATGTGCCCCATCGAGCGTCCAGCACGCCGCAGACCGACGTGCAAGCCACTTGGCAGAGAGCCACACCGGAATCGGTAAACTCCTTCAGCGCGGTAGGTTTTTTGTTCGGCCGCCGCTTGCACAAGGATCTATCCGTTCCCATCGGACTGATCTCCTGCAACTGGGGCGGCACCCCAGCGGAAGCCTGGATGGGCACTGACGCAATCAGACGTTTTGGCGATTTCGAGGCCCAGCTAAAGAGGCTTCTACAGGCAGAAGGAACACGCACTGCCAAGCAACACCGAAAAACTTGGTGGGGAAATCTAAACCGTAAGAACTCGGACCCGCCCACCGCGCAGCATGCATCCCAACTCCCTGGCATATGGACTGGCGAGCTAGCGAAATTCGATGGCGTGGTTTGGTATGAACGGCTGGTCGAAATTCCTGCCGATTGGCAAGGCCAAGAGCTCACCTTGGAATTGGGCCCTATCGATGACAACGACACCACCTGGTTTGGCGAAACCCAGGTGGGGGCTTCCCACGGATCTGGCGCATGGAATCAAAGCCGGAGCTACCCCGTTCCGGCCAGTGCTGTGAAATCGGGTTCCACTTTGCTGCGCGTGCGCGTGGTGGATACCGGTGGTGCAGGAGGCTTTTCCGGAAGGCCTGAACAGATGCGCTTGCGTAGGAACGACGGCTCCGGAGCCATTGCGCTGGCGGGTAGTTGGCAGCGATCCACGGGATCTAGCATGGCGGAACTGGGGGCAATCCCCACCGCAGGATGGCCCAATCAGCATGTGCCGACCGCTCTGAGCAACGGCATGCTGTCACCCATACTGCCCTACGGGATCCGCGGCGCCATTTGGTACCAGGGCGAATCCAACGCGAGTCGAGCCATTCAATACCGCACCTTATTCCCGGCCCTCATCGAGGACTGGCGAGCGCGCTGGGGGAGGGGCAACTTCCCTTTTTACTTCGTACAAATTGCGCCCTACGAGAGCGGCCCGAGCAGTCAGGGGGGTGCCCTGCGTGATGCGCAGCGCCGAGCCTTGGCCTTGCCCAATACGGGCATGGCGATCACGATGGACATTGGCGACGCCAGAGATATTCACCCCACCAACAAGCAGGACGTGGCCACGCGCCTGGCCCTTTGGGCCCTGTCCGATACCTACCAAATGGAAGTGCCCAGTGTCTGCGGCCCTTTGTTCCGAAAGGTCACAGTAGTGAGCCAGAACTCATTGCGTGTGCACTTCGAGCATGCCAAGGGTCTGACTACGAGCGATAGCAAGACACCCAGTCACCTGGAATTGCAAGATACCAATGGCGTATGGCACCCAGCCAAGGGAGCGATTGAAAACGAGACCTTACTGGTCACCTGCGAAGCCATTGAGCAAGCCACCGGCGTGCGCTATGCCTGGGCCTCAGCGGCAGAGCCCAACCTCGTCAACGCCACAGCCCTACCCGCATCCACATTCACTAGCGAATGAGGCACCGCGGTGCATACGGTGAATACGGTGCCTGACACCGTATTCACCGTATCTCAGCCCCCGCTACCTTGCTTTATGAGTTTGGTATCAAGCCAATCTCCGTGATTGTCTCGAGTGTCATCGCCAGTGGCGAGCAGGACCAATCGTAGCTCGAGCACGCCGTCGATAGAGAGATCCAGCAACTGCTTGATATTGTTGCCATCCATCTCAGGACTTTCGAAGAGCAGCTCGCCGTCGCCGTAGATGCGGAACAGGACGCCGCCTCCATCGCCGACCTCATCATCCATGCCAACGTGACCGGTGAAACGGTCCCAGCTTCCATCGAGGTCATACACAAGTTCCAAATTGGCTTGGCCCCCAATGCCGCGCTCGTAGGTTTGCGCGTTGACCGTGAGGACGTGCCCGCCGATGCTGCGGTCCTTTTTCCACGAACCTTGTTGGAAGCTGGGTTCTAGGTCAGAGAGGTAGGTGATTTGGTCGGCCAGGGGAGGGGCGGTTAGGTCTTGGGTGAGTTCGAATTCCGCTGCCGAGCCGAATGGGTTGCCATGGACCTCACTCAGAATCTTGATGCGAACCAGCCGGCCCCATGCCGCAGGGAAAACAATCCGCTGCCGATCCGCCTTGTTGATAAATTTGCCAGTGTAGACCGGTGGCCCAAGGGTCTCGGTCGTGCGGCCCACGTAGACTTCAAAATCGGCAATGCGGCCGTTGCTGCCCACCTGACGGGGCAGGTAGCGCAGACCGTCAATCGCGCGCATTGCGCCGAGATCGATATCGATTGTGTAGGGCAATTCACCCGGGTTCTTGCCGTACTTCGAGTGCCATATGGTTTCGGGAGTTCCGTCGAAGGCATTGCCGATGGGGCCGCCGCCCTGCTGGGAGCTTGCGGTGACCACGAACTCGGTGGCATCGAGCTCCGGGGTGATTTCGGGCACGGGATAGGGCCTCGCTTGCGGAACAGGCAGGCCCTTCGGCACCATAATCCGCACTTGATGCACTTGGGATGTGGTCACCCGCGGAAGCCGAATGGAAAGGGTGCCAGAGCGGTCCTCGGCATCGAAACTCCACCCGTTTTCGCCAGAGACATAGCTCTCCAGCTGAGCCAACGGCTCACCGTGAAACCACACGGCGTCCGGCGCGTAGGGACTGCGCACGAGCAGCTCATACACACGGTTTTCGAGCTTCCCTTGGAAGTCCCCATCGCTATCTCCAATCGTGATGAGGATGTCGCCAGAGACTCCCTCCGGCGCTTCCATGGCGATGTGCTGCCTGGCGAATTCGCCTTTTTGATAGCGCCGCGTCACACCATCGTCCTCATAGAGTTCAAAACTCGACCGGCCGTGGGGATAGCAGTCGAGTGTGAGCGGATCCTTGGGAAGCTGATCGTTGTACAGCATCTCCGGGTACATGGGTATGATGGCTCCGCCGCGCACGAAGAGCGGTAGTTTGTCCAAGGTGATGGGGTAGGCATCGATGGTGAACGGACCCTCGATACTGCGGCCATCCCAGTAATCCATCCAGCGACCTTCGGGCAGGTAGATGTCTTCCTTGCGAAAGCCGCGGTTGACGTTCATGCTGGTGTATACGGGCGCGACGAGCAGGGACTCTCCCAGCATGTATTGGTGCTGGGTGCTGCGATCCCAGGTCTTCGGGTCCTCCGGGAATTCCCAAAGCATGCCGCGCACGATGGGAGCTCCAGTGTCATAGGCCTCGCGCGTGTAGCGGTACATGTAGGGCGTGAGCCGCATTTTGAGCTTGAGGTAATCGCGATTGATCGAGCGATAGGGCTCGTCGTAGGCCCAGGGGCTCTTGTTGACATGACTCCAGCCGTTCATGGCATAGAGCACGGGCGTGAAGCACTTCCACTGCAGATCGCGGGTGTAGGTCTCTGGACTACCACCAAAAATTCCGTCCACGTCGGTGGTCGCATAGGCTTGGCCGGATAGCCCCGATCCGATCAGCGTGGGAATGTGATAACGGATCAGGTCCCAGGACCCCGATTGATCCCCGGTCCAGCAAACGGCGTAACGTTGGGTTCCGGCCCAACCTTGCACGGTCCAGACCAAACCACGCGAGTCGGAATTGGTGGTGAGCGAGGTCCAAGCCTTCTTGTTGGCGTCCAAGGAATGCTGGTAGGCAGGTCCGGTCCACGCCACGTCGAGCTTTTGCACGCGGGTTCCTGCGGTGCCCACTTCCCACTCTGTTTGGGTCAGGTCGCTTTCGGTCCAAAGGCCCGTATAGAAGCCCAGTTTGGCAAGCTCCGTGACGACCTCAGGAAGATCCTTGTAGCCGCAACCGTAACCATCGTTGGGCAAAATCCAGCCCCCGGGCATGTCGTGTTCCCGGTACTTCTTGGCCAAGCGATCGATGCAGTCCCGCGTGACCTCCACAAAATGACCCTCCTCATCCTTGGAGAGTTCCTTGGTCTCCTTGTCGCGGGTCATGTAGGCATCCGCCTCACCCAGCTCCAAGGCCCACATCGTCACGAAGTTCGGCCGTCCCGTGAATTGGGTGTACAGATCGAGCATGCGCCCCAGCGAATCGCCAACGAAGTAGTAGGCGTCAAATCGGTCCTCTTCGTGTTCTAGGACGATCGATTCCTTGCTAGTAAAGTCGTAGGAACCGATGGCAAAGGTGTTGCGCAGCACCGCGTAGCCCCGCGAGCTCATGTAGAAAGGTGCCGGGTTCGGGTGCCCTCCTTCGTTCCAGTTTCCATCGGCGCGAATCGCAATCTTGGTGCCCTTGTGGGTGAAGTACCCGTTCTGCTGCCCTCCTCCAAAGTACTGCTCGTCCGCAGTTGTGCTCAAAGTCTGCAAGGTTTTGTCGCCTAGCTGCAGAGCTAGCGTTTCCTTCCAGAGGACTTTTTCACCAGCCTCGACCAGAGTGAAACAGCCCGTTGCCTTGTCAAACGTGAGCGAGAGCACGGAAGTCTCGAACGTGACCTGCGTTTCCGTGTCCGTCGAGGTGATCGGAAAGTCCCCAAAGGACCGGTCAATCACGATCTGCGCTTTCTCGGCATCGTTGCGCGGATCGGCAAATTCCCCATTCGCCGCTGCTTGGATTCGAACAACATCCGCCCGGTAAAAACTGATGCGCCAATGTACATCCGTTCCCGTTCGCATTTCATAAACCGGCTGCGAACCAAGCTGCTCGATCCCTATCGCACCCGCTTGGGTGTAAGCCTGCAGGCGCGGGGAAAAGAGGAAGCCAACAAGGGTCAACAGGACGAGTGCAGGTAAGTATTTCATAGCAGGGAACTCCAGGGTGTTCGATGGCCATGTTACTCACAGCATGCCTCGCAGACCAGAATCCGAAACGGTATCGGGTCGGCTCTGGGGCTGGCGCCTCCGGGCGACTCAGTGCTCCACGTTTGAAGATTCCCAAAAAGTCACAGCCT
>JBLFXY010000094.1:0-12995 GCA_047611645.1 Glaciecola sp. | reverse complement strand
ATCCGAGGCGTTCGGTGAGACGATCACCAGGCTCGGAGACCTCTCAGGCGACGGAACGCCGGACTACCTCATTGGAGCCATCAACGAAAACACAACAGGGGCGGTGTACGCCATCTCAGGCGCCAATGGTGCCACCCTCTACCGCATTCCAGGTGAAGCGAACGACCAATACCTGGGCTTGCATCTGGAGCCCATGGGTGACTTGGACGGAGATGGTATGAACGATTTCATCATAGGCACGCGTGCTTCCAGTGCCTCTCAAGGATCCTACGCGCGCATCAAAGCCTACTCAGGTGCCAGTGGGACCCTTCTCTTTAGCCAGGGCTATGGGACACAGGGCGCCATTCGGCTTGGGAGTATTTCCTCCACCATCGATTCCAACCAGGACGGATTTCGCGACCTGCTCATAGCCGCCCAATCCGATCGTGGAACCTACCCGGGCTTGGGTTTGGTTTTGCACGTTTCCGGAGCCGACGGATCCGTGCTTTCCGTCCAGGAAGGTGACCTGCCAAATATGGGTGTGGCTTCCGTGACGTCTCTCGGCGATCGGACCGGTAATGGCCACGCGGACTGGGCCGTCGGGCACTTCTCCACGCTTGGATTGGACCAGGCCGGCATGGTTCAAATCATGCACGGCGGTTGCACCGTGGCGGAAACGCCCAGCTGCAACGTGCCCGCAAACTCTACCGGAGTGGCGGCATTCTTACAGGCCGTGGCTTGCGGAGAGGCTACGAGCCAAGGACAGATGCAGATTCGCATGACCGATTTGCCGTCCGCTGAATTCGGTTTCGTGTTGATGGCGCCCCAGGGCGGCAGTTTCCCCCTGGCTGGCAGCACGCTCTGCTTGGGCGGTGCGATCACTCGCTTGAACAGCCCTACGACCGGCATGTTCAGAAGCGATGACAATGGTTATGCCAGTCGCCTCGTTGATTGGAGCGCGTTCCCCCAAGGCGCCATGGTGTTGCCGGGCTCGACCTGGCACTTCCAGGTCATGCATCGCGACCAGGGTTTGGCGACGTCCTTCCACTTGACCCACGCCCTGGCAATCACCTTCTAAAGCCAATCAGCCCGACCTGCGTGAGCGGGAGCGGGCCGTTTGCATGCGAGAGGACCCCCGGCGCTCGCGCCTGGGGTCCTCTCGTTCCAATTCACGCAAGGAGCTTGCACCCACCTCTGAGTTTTCCAAAACAAAAGAAGCCCGCAACCTCTCGGCTGCGGGCTTCTTGTTCGAATATTCGAATGGCCTGTGGAGGCCGATCCGAATCAATCCATGTGAGCAACGACGCGCTCGTCGCCCATTTGCAGGCGCAGGGCCATCTTGGAGACGACCTTGGCTCCGACCAGGGATAGCACACGGATGACGCCCTTGGTCGCCACGCGCAGGCTGAAGTCGATGGGCGCCCAAGTCAGGGGACCGCGATTGCCTTGGGCACGGTTGTAGAGCATGTTTTGCTCGGTGACCAGCCACTCGGAGTAGAGCATGTAGGTCCAGAGCAAAGGACGAGACAACCAGCGCTTGCGCAGGGTCCACTTGGCGATGGGCATCATGCGCGGGTGGCGTACGAGAATCGGGAACCACTTGTGCAGGTTCTCGATGGCGTGCTTGTCCTTGATCTCGATCGTGCCTTCCCGGTTGAATTGGGTCGGGAAGTTGTCGTACTCGGCGACCGCGATTCCCATGTCCTTCGTGATCTGGTTGATCTCGAACTCGGGGTAGGGCTGAACGATGGAGCACAGGGGATGGTCGACCTTGCACTCGATGTTGAGCAGCACGGTTTCCATGTCCTCTTCCACGGAGGCGCCGGGGCCTCCCAGCATGTTCAAGGAACCCAAGCGAATGCCATGCTTCCTGATCCAACCGGACACGTTCACGAGTTGCTCGCGCTGGGTGTTCTTGCGGTAGATCGTATTGCGCATGTGGTCGTTGGCGGCCTCAAAAGCAATACGGGCATAGATGCATCCAGCGGCCTTGAGCTGCTTGATGTGATTCTCGTTGGTCATGTTGGCCATCAGAATCACGTCGAAGGGAATGCCGACCTCTTTGGGCCAACGCTCGCAGAATTCGGTGAGCCACTTTCCGGAGATGTTGAAGATGTCATCTACGAAGTGAACAAAGTCGAGCGGGTACTTGGACTTGATATCCAAGGCCTCGCCGATGATGTGGTCCACGGTGCGCTTGCGCACGTACTCCGAGTTCTTCACCTTGTAGATCTTTTCCTTCCACGCGTGGTGGAAGCAGAAGGTGCACATCATGGGGCAGCCGCGTTGGCTGACCATCACTTTGCGAGGGCTGTCACGGTAGACACTATTCGCTTCGTAAATCAGGGAACGATCCGGGAAGCCTAAGGCGTCCAAGTCGTTGACCAACGGGCGCAGAGGGTTCTTTTTGATCTCTCCCCCATCGTCGCACCATGCCAGGTTTTGAATCCCGCGCCATTCCTCGCCCTTCTCCAAGGTGTCCAGCAATTCGACCAGAGCTTCCTCGCCCTCGCCAATACAGACGGCATCGATGTCCGGATCCTGGACCGCGTCGGGCACGAAGGTGACGTGCGGTCCACCCATCAACGAGAAGAACTCGAACTTGCGCTTGAGCAAGCGGTTCAAATCGTAGGCAGGACGGTGATTACCGGTCATCAACGACCAGGTGATCACATCGGGCTTGAAGTCCCGAATCTTCTGTAGCCACTTGGGATCCGGAAGGCTCACGCACTCCATCTCATGGCCTGCGTCCTTGACGGCTCGGCTGAGATACATGGGCCCCAACATTTCTTGGGGCAACGTTCTAGTTAGATGAAGAACCTTCAGGGTCGAAAACTCCGTGTTTGAGCCCCCTCGCGGGGGCAGGTGGCAGTGAGATAGCAGCGTTCAGGCTTACAATCGTACCCCGTTTTCACCCCCAAGGTACTAATCTTCCGGAAACGTGAGGGTTGGCATTAAACGAGGTCATGAAGCCCCATTTTGAGGCCCGAAAGACCAAACGGGGGACCCGCCGAAGATCGCAGGCTACTTCGCCACGACTTCGCTTGCCTTGATTTCCACCCGGTAAAGGTCCAAGGGGCCGAGGCAGCTGAACTCTAGTACGGAGCTTGAAGCGGGCCTGGAAACCTGGGCCGGCACCCTGAGCTCTTGTTCATCCAGCAGAATCGCCTGGATGCGCCCCTTGCGGGTGGTGGCCAACGAGGTCAACTGCACTCGCAAACGGTGATACACGCCCGGCTGGAAGCCAGAAAAACCCGCCTGTCCAGAGGCTTCCCCCTTTACTAGGTCCTGTAGAAGCGCCTCGGGATCTCCATTGCCGCCGACAAACCGCGATTCCCCAGCGTCTGTCACAAATGCCAGGTGATAGCCACCCAAGCTCAACACGATCGGAGCCACCGGTAAATTTTCAGGAAAGCGGAAGTGCAGGATAAAGCCCAAAGGCCGCACGGTCTCCAAAGGCTTAGACACCGATAGGGCCAGCGGATCGGCCAGCCAGGTTTTTCCGCCTTCCAGATCCCCCTTGAATTCGGGCAGATGCAGGCGCCCGGGTCGCGCCTGGAAGCGCCCCAAAGTCCATGACTCCGGTACCGAATCAAACAACCAACCCAGATGCACATCGCGTCGCGATGCCTGCTCCGGGCCCCGCTCGATGATTCTCGCATCCGGGTAGAGCAACTCCAGGGTACGTGCGCCCTGGTTGGCCTTGGCTTTGGCTAGCAATGCTTGGAGACGCGGCCCCATCGAAGGGTCCAAGCCCGGTTCCGCGAGCAGGGCCTCGGCTTGGTCACCTGCGCGTCGACTGGCCTGGCCACCACTCTCCACATCCCGGGTCAGTGCTGCGAGTATCACGATCCACTGGTCGGGTGAGCGCTCCTTCCCTTGGGTCAAACCACGCAGGATGCGGCGTTCCAAATCGCGGGTTAGCGGATCCTCCCTAGCCTCACCCCTTGGCAGGGCAGCCTTGGCTTCTTTCAAATAGCCTTCATGAAATAGGAAGAGAGCACGGGCCAAGGCTCGCTCATAGGGCAATCCCATCGTGGGATTCGACGCCCCCGCTTGCCTCGCCAGTCGTAGGACATCCATGGCCTCGAGCACCGAGTCGACTTGGGTCGCGTCCCGTCGCAACAGGAACCTCTTGCGCTCACGGCGCGCCCCGTGCATCAACACCACGCCGCGCTCCAAGACTCTGACACTCTCCACTAGCGTGCCCTCCTGTTGGAAATCATTAATGGTCAGCAGCACCTTCTCGTCATTCAATGCGGTCAGCCGCGCGGCGCATCGAACCAATAGATCTTCGAGCAACAGCGCTTCACGCAATTCCCTTTCCATGTCGGGAAAAACGCTGAGACGCCAAGGGGCCGCCAAGTGATCGCTCCATAGCACAGAGGCCTGCGCATACTGCCGCGCGGTGTGCAGCCCTTGCACTTCAAGCAGATCACGCTCCCATTCATTGCGAGCCACAGCGATACGTTTTCCGCGACCTTCCCTGCGAAGACGTTCTCCTAGAATGGCTTGCTGGTCCAATATGTCTTGCTTCCACTCTCCTGGAACTTGGTGGAGAGCGAGCCCCACGCGTGCGCATTCCGTGACGAATCCATCTCTCAACTCCTGGTCGAGTCCCTCCAAAAGTTCGGTCTCAATGCGTTGGGAAAGGGCTGTCGTTTTCTCATCCAAGAATGTCGTGAGGTCAACGGCCAATGCGTCCCAATGGTCTTGCACACTCTGTTCTAACTCGGCCAACCGGCTCTCAAACGGCCCGGCTAGCGCATCGCGAACTTGGGTTTCGGGCAAGCCCTTCCATTCTGCTTGCAGGGCGGTCATAACCTCGGCAACACTGCGGCGACTGTCCGCCAACGCAGCGCCGATGTTTTGCTGCGCCAAGTAAGCGGCCACGCTCGGCTCAATTTGCTCATCCACCCAAACCTGTCCGGAACGCTTCAAACCCTTCAAACGCGCATCAAAATGCGATTGGAGGCGCTCCTTCCAACGATCTTCCCATTGGATAAAGCTCCGAGAATCCTCGGCATCGGGCAGGGAAGCGGTCGATGCGCAACCCGCCGCCTCGAGCAACTTTCGCGGCAATTCGCGCAACAAAAGATGTTGAGCTGCCACCCAATTACGCCGCTGCAAAGAGCCTTCCAGCACAGGTGCCAATTCCTGTTCCAAATTCCGAAGGGCCTCTCCGAGGTCGCGGTAAGCCCGGATATTGAGCGTCTGTAGCCGCGGTCCCAGAGCGCCGCCAGGTGCCTCGCCCCCTGGCCTCGGCCAAGCGGCAATGCGCTCCAAAAGGGCCACGGGGCGGATGCGGCCCTCGTTGTAACTATTCTCCAGCATCACCAAGGGCAGCAACGGATCCCCAGCGCGCACGGCCGCTTCCTCGGGTTGACCCGACGGTCCGAATTGCCACCATGCGAGCCCCCCCACCGTGCCTATCAAAGCCGCGCTCCAAAGCGCGCGTTTGTACAGGGGCGCTGAGCGTTCCAACGGTTCGAGCCCCTCACGGGGCACCTCGGGGGCGCGACGTTCCAGAAGCCGCTGCAGGTCGTCGCGCAGTGCGTGAGGCTCCTGATAGCGATGCGCCAGATCGCGTGTCAAGCAGGCGCGAAGCACCACCACAAAGGACGCCGACAGGTCGGGAGCAAATTTCCGCGGATCTACCAGGGGGTCCTGCAGAACCGCAGAAAACACCTCGGCCACACTCGTCCCCGTGAAAGGCGGGCGCCCGGTCACAGCTTGGTACAAGGTGGCACCTAGCGACCAAATATCCGAGCGCGAATCGACCTTGGAGGAATCCCGCGCCTGCTCGGGGCTCACGTAATGCGGGGTGCCCAAAACGCCGCCCGATCCTGTCAGGGAGGGCTCGTCCCTGGCGAAAGCCAATCCCAAGTCGGCCAAAAGAGCACGCCCACGCGGGTCGATCAAAACATTGGCCGGCTTCACGTCGCGGTGCACGACGCCCACCTCGCGCAGGTGCTGCAAGGCATCAGCCAGGGGAATGAACATGCGCAGGGCGTCCCGTTCGCTCAAGGCCCCTTGCTCCTCGATGCGCTCGCCCAGGGAAATGCCTTCCACCAATTCCATGGCGTACCACCAACGGCCGTCGGGCAATTGTCCCAGGTCGATGGGCGCGATGATGGCGGGGTGAGCCAACCGAGCCGCGGTCCGAGCCTCGCGCCGGAAGCGCTCCACGGCACGGGCGCTGCGAACCAGATCCGAACGCAGGATTTTCAGAGCCACCGCGCGCTCGATCGTCTCCTGAATCGCGCTGTAAACGACGCCGCTGGCGCCCCGACCTAGAATGCCCTCGATGCGATACCCCGGGATACGGGGCAGATCGATGGGCGCATCGGGTTTTCTACGGGTTTCGCGGGTCATAGGGTGGTTTGGCGGTCTGCTTAGCCTCCATCGGCTCTGGTCACAGAGACATCCAGCAGTCCGCCCAAAAATCAGTGGTTTCTAACGGGCTGCCAGCGCCCGAGCCTAGTTTAGCTAGGTCGGGCCACCCGGTTTCGAGCTAGCAGACCAATCGGAGCTAATTGAGAAATAGTCGGTGGGAAAAACGTGCCCTGAGGGCTGTAAAGCTCAATGAATCGATTTTCGGAGCAATTTATGCCAGAAAGGTGACGGGCCGCTCAGCGCGTTTACGCATTGACTCATACAGGAGGGCTTTTTTCCCTCCTAAGGCGGGCAACGTATCTTGGCAGGGCGTTGTCCGCCTATTTTATGCCCAGCGCGTCCAAATAGGCATTTGAAGGAACCCCGAGCCAGGACTTGAGTCGCTCGACGATGTGACCCTCGGTATGGATGTAGAACAGATTGGGGATCGATTTCACCCCGTAGGTCATGGCCCGACGCGGGTGCTCGTCGATATTGACATAGAGGACTTGCGCGCCTTCCAACGCCTTGACGACTTTGGGGTCGTGTAGGGTCTCCTTATTTAGGCGAACGCAGGGTCCGCGCCAGGGAACCCAGAAGTCCCAAAAGTCAATAACGATGGGCTGGCCGGGGGTACGAGCTGCGTGGAAGGCCTTTGCAAGGTCCTTAGGTGCGTCCGCCGGAAGCACGGCGCTCACAAGCCCCCCAGCTTTCTGCCCTTTTGCAGGCTCGACCCACACTTGATGGGCCCCGTATTAGAGCCCGCTGATGACCGCGGCTAGTTTCTCTGCTGTGGTGCTCTGGGCGTTGTAGCTGATCGTCACAACCCTTCAATCAGCTATCGACCGGGGCGGATTCGCCCTTGGACGGGCCCAAACCATACTTGTCCAACTTGCGCTGAAGCGCGAAGCGGGAAAGGCCCAAATTGCGAGCGGCCTTGCTCTTATTCCCGCCCGACTCCGTCATGGCCGCCTCGATCGAGCGCTTCTCCAGATCAGCCACAACCTCGCGCATGTCCCCGCCGCCTCCAGCGAGCAACGCAGCCGTTGCTTCGCCTCCCTCCCCATCGTTTGAACGTCCCTGCAATACCGCCGGTGAAAGGTTGGCGAGCGTCACACCATCCCCCGCCAGCACGACCACGCGGCGCATCTCGTTCTCCAGTTCGCGGATATTGCCCGGCCAGACGTGGCGATCGAGGGCTTCGAGCACGTCGATTGGCAAGTGCGGTACCGAGCGCGCTGATTCCTTGGCGGCCCGCGACAAGAGATGTCGTGCCAACACCGGCACATCTCCCTTGCGTTCGCGCAGGGGCGGTAGGCCCAAGGTCAAAACACAGATTCGGTAGTACAGGTCCTCACGGAATTCGCCCTTTTCGACCATGTCCGCCAGGGGCCGATTCGAAGCGGCGACCAAACGCACATTGACGCGTGTGATCTTCTCGCTACCCACAGCGCGCAGTTCTCCCTCCTGCAAAACACGCAAGAGCTTCTTCTGCATTTCCACGCTCATCTCGCCCACTTCGTCCAGGAAAAGCGTGCCGCCGTTGGCTTGCTCGAAGAGTCCACGCTTGGCTTTATAGGCACCCGTGAATGCACCACGTACATGGCCGAACAACTCGGATTCCAACAGGGTGTCGGGTAATGCTGCACAGTTTTCGGTCACGAAAGGACGGTCCTTGCGCTTGGAGTTGAAGTGCACGGCCCGGGCGAAGAGTTCCTTGCCGGTGCCACTTTCACCCTGAATCAAGACGGGCAAATCGCTGTCGATGAAACGGTCCAATTGGGCAAAGATCGAGACCATGGCCTCGCTACTGCCCACGATGCTGGAGTAATCATACCGACCTCGCTCACGATTCAAATCTAAGCGCACCACGTCGAGGGCATTGTCCTGCTCCTCCACTCGCAACCCTAATTCACGGTTGAGGCGCTCGACCTGTAGATGGGCTTCTTCGAGGGAGCGGTTTTTATTCTTGAGGTCCGCGCGAATGCTTGCGTTCTGAATGGCGGTGGCCGCGTGGGCAGCCAGCAGCTCGCCGGTCTCGATTTGCGTGTCGCCGAAGGCCCCATCCTGCAGGCGATTGTCCACGAAGAGCACGCCTTGCACGTTGCCGTCGAGCGCGATAGGTAATCCCATGATCGAGCGCAGACGCAGATCCTCGACGCTGGCCATGCCGTCGAAACGCTCGTCCTGCGAGGCGTCCACGGAAACCAGGGCGTGACCCTCGGATAGAACCTTGCTCAAGAGCCCCATGGATAAACGTCCATTGGGCAACACGAGGGTCGATCCGTCAAAGCGTCGCGCCACTCGCACGCGCAGATCGTCGGTGGCCAAGCTCCCCGTGCCGTCATCGATCTGATCCTCCAGCATGATCAGGAAACCACGTTCCCCTCCGACCAGGGCCAAGGCCGAATCCACGATCAAGGTCAGTAGCGCTTCCAGTTCGCTCTCGCCCGCCAGGGAGCGCGCAATCTGAGAGAAGGTGCGTAGGCGCTCCTCCGGTTTGCTGGACTCCACCGAAAGCGTGTCCATGCCAGTCAAGCTAGCCCCTTCCTGGCTGCCTTGGAGGTCCGCCGCCAGAACCAAACGAACCCCACCGATTTCGACTTGATCCCCCACATGGAGCAGCACCTCGCGCACACTCTTTCCATTCACCCGACTTCCGTTGGCCGAACCCTGGTCCACGTACCAAATCGCGTCGCCACGACGCTCCACGTTCGCGTGGTGCCGGGAGATCTTGGGCACCGAGATCTGGATTTCACACTCATTGGCCCTGCCAATACGAATCTGATCCTGCTCGAACTCTTGGGAACTCTCGCCCCCGTCCCGATAGACGGTCCATTTCATAAAAGGCCAGTACAGTGGTTTTTGTGCCGACGGGAGCGGCGAATGAGCTTCAAAAACAGCTCCCCCCGAGTATCCTCCCTAACTCCCCTTGTAACAAGACCCGCCCCAATCATGACCCACCCCGAGCCTCCCGAGCCCCAACCCAAGCCCCAGAGCCCCTCCCAAGTGGACTCCCGCTGGTATCGGGACGGCCTGAGCTTCTCATGCACCGCCTGTGGCAATTGCTGCAAAAGCAATGGGGACTACAGCCACGTGTACATCACGCCTCCGGAGATCCAGATTTTGGCGGCTTTCCTCGACATGGGCGAGGCCGAATTCCAGGCGAAGCACGTAAAAGAGACCGATGGCTGGAGCACCCTGAATATGCCTGGCCCCAAGTGTGAGTTCTTGGACGAGTCGGGCTTGTGTTCGGTCTACGAGGCCCGCCCCAAGCAATGCCGTACCTGGCCCTTCTGGGAGGAAAACCTGAGGCCCGGTGTCTGGCAGGGCCCCATGAAAGAGATCTGCCCCGGCCTGGACACCGGTCCCCACCACACCGCCGACCAGGTGGACGCCATCGCCAAGGCCAACGAGGAGTGGTACGAAAGCAACGGCGGCTTGGATTGAAGCGGCATCTGACGCCGTATACGTGCAAGTTTCGCCTGGAACCCACGGAATAGAGAGCCGTTCCAAGCGCAAACGAGTCCCGCCCAACCCCAACCCCAACCGAGCCCACGAATGGATTTCGAACCCCTGCGCTTCCCGATCGGCCCTTTCCAGCGCCCCCTTCAAATCGAATCCCAACATGTAAAGCAGTGGATCGAGGTCATCGCTCGCTTCCCCTCGCTAATCGATTTGGAAACCCGAGGATTGAGCGTGGAGCAACTCAACGGGTCCTACCGGCCCGCTGGCTGGTCGATCAAGCAGGTCGTGCACCATTGCGCCGATAGCCACATGAATTCATTTATCCGGTTCAAGCTGGCTTTGACGGAGCGCAGACCCACCATTCGCCCTTACTTTGAGGACCGCTGGGCTGAATTGGCGGACTCCCAATGTGATGACCTGTCCGGATCCATCGCGATTTTGAGCGGCGTGCACATGCGCTGGGCGTTGTTGCTCAGGAGCCTGGGCCCCGAGGAACTCGCGCGCAGCTTCAACCACCCGGAAAGTGACCGCATCATCGCCCTGGATGAAACCGTGGGCCTCTACGCCTGGCATTGCGAACACCACCTGGCCCACGTACGCCAGGCCCTGGAAGCGCACGGTAAGTGACGTATACGGCATCAGACGCCGTATACGTCACTTACCCAGGAAAACCGGCTTGCGCTTTTCGGCGAAGGCGGCGAGGGCTTCGAGGCGGTCCTGGGTAGGAATCGTTTTGGCGTAGCAAGCGGCTTCGATTTCCAGGCCTTGCTTTTGCGGATGCTCGAGGCCCTCGTCAATGGCCTGCTTGGCGGCGCGCACGGCGACCGGGCCATTTCCAGCGATCTGGTTGGCCAAATCCGTGGCGACTTGCATAAGGTCGGCGCGCGCAGCCACACGGTTGACCAGGCCCATAGCCTCGGCTTCAGGGGCCTGCAAGCGACGGGCGGTGAGGATCAGATCCTTGGCGCGACTCTTGCCGATCAGGCGCGGTAGGCGCTGCGTGCCACCGGCTCCTGGGATGATCGCCAGGCCGGTTTCGGTGAGTCCGAACTTGGCGTCCTCCGCAGCCACGCGCAAGTCGCAGGCCAGCATGAGTTCCGTGCCCCCGCCAAAAGCAAAGCCGTTGATGACCGCGATCGTCGGTTGCGGCATGGCCTCCACGTCATCCATCAAGCCTCGAATGTTGCGTACGAAATCGGGCACGCGCTCGGGGTCCATACTGCGTCGCTCCTTGAGGTCTGCGCCGGCGCAAAAGGCCTTTTCACCCGAACCTGTGATCAGGATGCAGCGGATCGACAAATCGCTCTTGAGCTCCTGCAACAACAAACGAAAGCGCTTGAGGGTCGGGAACGAAAGGCAATTCATCACTTCCGGACGCGTAATGGTCAGGAGCACGATGTCGCCAGTGCGCGACCGGGTGACAAGTTCGGGCTGATCGGGTACGTCGGAGGGGAATTGTTCGGTGACGGAGCTCATGGCGGACGGTTGGGATTTCCCCCGGGCAAGTTTGGGCCGGGGATAGCGGTTGGGTTTCCGGGTTGGGAGGGTCAGGTTAGCGGCGAATCGGGAGTCCGGGCCATCAATCTTCTTGGGTCGTGGCCTCGCCATGACGTGGCTGGTGCTTCTCCATGCGCCGTCGGCGGTTTTGGATCGCCTTGGCCCAGGCAAAAAGCCGTTTCCGGGTGCCCGCCCGATCCAGGGGCCCCAGCAACCGTTTGAGATAGCGTCGCAACCAGGCCAAGCGCGCCAATTCGCCCAGCGCGGTCGGGGCCGAATGGGCTAGGGCGGCCAGATCCTTCTCGAACCAACGCTGGCGGACCCCCTTTTTCAAACGAACCCGCCCCACGTCGATCAAGCACAGAGCCTCCTGGGGGCTGGTGATCAATAGGTGCTGCAGATAAAAGTCCCGGTGATAGGCCCCCACGCCCTCCGATGATGGGGCGTGCAATGCCAGTGTCATCTCGAGCAAGGACGCCCGCCAGAGCTTCCAACTCTCGGGTGAGTCCGTCAATCTCCCCCGGAGGTTCTCCGCATGGGGCACGTATTCCATGAGCAGCAGGGACCGGTCACCCTGGCCAAGCCAGGCCAGAGGCTCGGGCACGCGCAACCCACGCGCGCTCAGCGCCAGCAGATTGTCATATTCCCTCTGACCCGGAGATCGGCCCGCTTGACCGGCGCGGCGATCGAATCGCCGATCGCCCCGATCGTCCCCCTCGAAGCGCTTGACCACCCAGCGGGCCCCTCCTGAGGGCCAGAGGAATGTCTGACGCCCGGGCAATTGGCGAAGGAAAGCCGAGACAGGCACGTCGAGCAGACTCTTAAGATCCTCTAAGCCCACAAAGCCTTGGGCCAGTGCGGCCGGTGTCAGGTGTCCTTCCAAGGCTGCGCCCATGTCCCCAAGATAGCGTCGTCGGCGGGCCTCAGGTCCATTCCCCCCGATTTACCGGCCCTATAAGTTGGCAGCAGAGCACGTCTCGACCCAGTGTTGGGGCTCCGCGAAGTCGCGTATCGGGTTCTGATTCGAGACCGATTGCCTCGAAGTCGAATAAAATCGTGGCCGCAGGCCTCAGCATTCATAAAAGTTGGACCCTAATAAGAGTTCGGAAGGCCTGCTCACCCCCTTGGGTTTGCGGCTATCATTCCGCGCACCTCTCCCCCACCCCTGCCTGCTGGCCCCTCCAAGTCGAGGGACCCACACTTGGCTAAGCTCCCAAAATCCGTAAACAGCAATGTCCAGCGGCCCCGCCCTCGCCAACGATCCGGCGATGCAAGACGAGTTCAATCCGTTCCTATCCATGGCTCGCGGATTCAATACCGCGGCAGACCACCTGGGCCTCGACGCGGGCATCCGGGATGTCTTGCAGCAGCCCGACCGGGAGTTAAAGGTTTCCATGCCCATTCGCATGGACGACGGTACGGTCAAGGTTTTCACCGGCTACCGCATCCAGCACAACACCTTGCGCGGACCGTGCAAGGGGGGGATCCGATTCGCACCCGATGTGAATCCCGATGAAGTGCGCGCGCTCTCAGCGTGGATGACCTGGAAGTGCTCCGTGGTGAACATTCCATTTGGCGGTGCTAAGGGCGGCGTGATTTGTGATCCGCGCATCATGTCCAACGGCGAATTGGAACGCCTGACGCGTGCCTACACCATCGCGATCATGGACATCCTC
>JBLFXY010000093.1:0-13015 GCA_047611645.1 Glaciecola sp. | reverse complement strand
GCAAGGGAATCCAACCGGAGTGGGTCGCTGCGACGGCCTATACAGTGTCGGACTCGGACGTGGAGGCCCGGCGCCAAGCCGGATTCGGCGCCATGCTTTGCGCGCCCCACGGAGAAATCCTATCGGGAATCAGTGCCGCCGTTTTATTGGGGCAAGGGGCTCCTCGGGACGTGATCCTGTCGGATCAAGTCTTCGGTCACGCGGCCTTTGCCGCCAGCGGGTCTGGGTATCCAGGAACACTGATGGGCATGCACGCCCAGCTGCGTCAGTTCCTCATGGATTCATCCTGGCAAGCGGAGCTCCGAGGACGTCGTGAGCTTGGGTTGCCCGGACCACGTCCAGCGTATGACCCCAGCCTGCAGGCTGGAGAAGAGTTGCTGCAACGCAAGCAACGCTTGATTTGCGAAGCCCAAAGCGCGCGCGATATTCGTCGTTGGATCGCATTGGCCGAGGAGTTCAAACTTGAAATTGCTATCGCTGGAGGCCGCGAGGCTTGGCGGGTGGCCGATGAGTTGGCAGCTATGGGGATTCCAGTTATTCTGACCCTGGAGTGGCCCAAAGAGGTCGCGGATCCCGACGCGAAGAAGGAAAAGGACGGCAAGGAAATCTCAGACCAGGCAGCTTCCGAAGAGGTAAGCGAAGAGCCAAGCGTGGAGGCTGCGAAGCCTGAGGGAGCGGCCAAGGAGAAAGCAAACTGGGTCTATGAAGAGCCGCTTGCCCTCAAACGTGAGCGTCGCCGGCGCTGGGAATTGCTGCGCGACAATGGCATTCGTCTTCAAGAAGCGGGAGTGGGCGTGTATTTCGGTAGCGGCTCCGAGCCGGCCAAGGAATTGATGTCCCAAGCTCGCGCGCTGGTCGAAGCCGGCTATCCGCGAACAGCGATGCTGAAGTCGATGACGGCCGATGCTGCGCAGTGGTTGGGTTTGTCGGATGAATTGGGAAGCCTGACAGTGGGTGCTGGGGCCAATGTGTGCCTTTGGACGGCAGACCCTTTTGACGAAAAAGCCAAAGTTCGATACTCCTTCGTAGATGGCTTTCTCAAACAGTGGGAAATCAAGGAGGACAAAGCTCCCGACGTGGACTCCGATATGTCCGGCACTTGGAACCTCTCTTTCAGTGAAGGGGGCATGACCGGCGTCTTCGAATTGAAGATGGACGCGACCGGAGCCATTTCTGGCGAGGCACGCGTGGTGTCAGAAGGGGAAGAGGACGTGTTGCAATTGAGCGGGCAGCTATCCGGGAAGGACTTCACCTTGAATGTGGAGTTGGATATGGAAGGCATGCCGATCCCGCTCGAAATCACTGGAACCCTAGATGGGGATGCCTTTGAGGCCTCCGCCGAAGCCAACCACCCTGTCGTTGTGATGAAAATTCAAATCAAAGGCGTTCGCAAGCCCAAAGGAGACCAATCATGATCCGTACTTTCAACACACACGCCCTCGCTTGCATCCTGATTGCTGGGTCGCTCTATGCTGCTCCGCAGCAAGGAGAGCACGCCATTGAAACCGATGTGCAACGCGAGCCCGCGATTCAAGTAGGCGAGCATTGCATCATTCGTGGAGCCATGGTTCATACCGCCACGCGCCCTGCATTCGTCGGAGATGTGTACGTGTCCAGCGGCAAGATCACGGGTGCTGGGCTCTACGATGGCCCTGTCTTCGAGGATGCAACGATTATCGATGGCACGGGAATGCACCTGGTTCCTGGGATTGTCGACAACCACTCTCACATGGCGATCGAGCGCGGAATCAATGAAGGCTCGCTCTCCATCACAGCTGAAGTTCGAATCTCGGATGAGGTCAACGCGGACGACGTGGCCTTGTACCGGGCGCTCGCTGGCGGCGTGACGACCATCCGGCAACTGCATGGATCGGCCAACGCGATCGGTGGACAGGACGAGGTCTTGAAGCTGCGCTGGTCGAAGAACCGCACGGCGGATGCCTTGCGTTTTCCTGAGGCCCCCCAGGGCATAAAATTTGCCCTTGGAGAAAACGTCAAACGCTCCAGAAGCCGTTCGAGCACTCGCTTCCCAGCCACACGTATGGGGGTCGAATCGGTGTACTACCGCGCTTTCGAACGCGCTCGCGAGTACCGCGCCGAATGGAAGGCATACAACGAAGCCATGTTCCGAGGGGAACAGCCTAGCCCGCCTCGCAGGGACTTACGCCTCGACGCACTGGTCGGTGTGTTGGATGGAAGCATCCATGTGCATTCGCACTGCTACCGTGGGGACGAGATTTTAATGCTGATTCGTGCCTCTCAGGCGATCGGATTTCAGATCGCAACCCTGCAGCACGTGCTCGATGGTTACAAAGTTGCTCACGAAATGGCCGAAGCTGGCGTGGGGGGATCTACCTTCTCCGATTGGTGGTCCTATAAAATCGAAGCCTACGACGCGATCCCGCACAATGCGGCGCTGATGCACGAAGCGGGTGTGCTGACCTCGATCAACTCCGACAGCGATGAAATGGTCCGCCGACTGTATGACGAAGCGGCCAAGAGCATCCGGTATGCAGGCATGGATCCGGTTTCAGCGTTGCAGCTCGTGACGTTGAATTCGGCGAAGCAACTCGGTATTGCGCACCGCGTGGGGTCGATCGAAATTGGCAAGGACGCGGACTTGGTTTTGTTGAACGGCGATCCGATGTCGGCTTTTAGCAGGGTCCTTTGGACTATGGTAGATGGTCAAGTTGAGTACGCCCTTTGGGATCCGTTCGAGTTGCAGAGTCGCCCGGCGGAAGTGCAGACCTTGGTCGAACCGGACTTTATTGAGGAGGATGCCGAAGGTCCTGTCACAGCTTTGGTCGGCGGCACCGTTCACACCATGTACGGTCTCGTCATTGATAAAGGCACCCTGCTCATGCAGGGAGGGCGCATCACCCACATCGGCACCGAGGTTGATGTTCCTCGAGATGCGCAGGTCTACGATGTGACGGGCAAGCACATCTGGCCTGGCATGATCGCCCTGAACAGTTCCTTAGGCCTGTTTGAAATCGGTTCGATTCGTGCCACGGTGGACACAAATGAGATCGGAGGGAATCAACCTGACCTGCGCGTGATCTCATCGGTGCACTCCGATTCCGCCCACTTCGGCATCACTCGTTGGAATGGAATTACCCGTGCACAGGTGGTGCCCGGCGGAGGCGGCCCGCTGCTAGGTCAGTCCGCCGTGATCGATTTGGATGGCGATACTTGGGAGGAAATGCTGACTCTGGATCGTTCCATGCTGCACATTCGATTCCCGTATGCTCCCAATCGCGTGAGTGTTGACGATAAGGATGCCAAGAAGTCAACTGAGAGACGTGAGACCCAAATCCGCGAGCTCAAAGAGATCTTTGAGAACGCTCGGAGCTATGGTGATCGTCAAGCTTGGGCGCAAGAGAATGGGCAGCGGGGCCCGCAATCGGATCCGCGCCTGCAGGCACTGCTGCCATTTGTGCAAGGCACGAGTCGCATCGCGCTGCATGCCAGTAATGCACAAACGATTCTCAATGCTTTGCGCTTTGCGGAAGAGCTTGAGTTGGACGCGGTGCTGTACGGAGCCAAGGAGGCTTGGAAAGTGGTGGATGCGATCAAAGCCAGCGGCATGCCCGTTGTGATCGGACCTATTTGGTCCTTACCGAATTCCGAATTTGATCCATTCGATTCGGTGTTCGCGGGGCCCGCAATCTTATCTCGCGCAGGCATCCCCTTCGCGATCGCCTGCGTTGACCCAGAGAACGAGAGAAACTTGCCCTTCCATGCAGCGACTGCCGCGGCCTATGGTTTGCCGCCTGAGGAGGCTGCGCGGGCGGTGACCCTCTATCCCGCTCAGATTCTCGGGCTCGAAAACGAGGTGGGCAGTTTGATTCCAGGGCGCAAGGCGGATGTGGTCGTAACCGATGCGCACCTGTTGGAGATCACGTCTGTGGTGCGCCACGTATTCATCGACGGTGTTCGGGTCGAGCACGAAAAGAACCGGCACACGGATTTCTATAAGCGCTATCGGAAGCGCTTGCTCAGAAAAATGGAAGAGGCCCGCTAGCGAGCTGGAGTCCACCCAAGGATCCAACCAAGGATGGGTTGGGATACAAAAAAAGGCATGGCCCCCGCTTTCGCGTGGAGCATGCCTTTTTGGGCGTGGCATATACGCCGTATATTCGATTTCATCTGACTGGCTGGCGCCAGCTTCGCCTGGCGCACAGGACACTTACGGCAAACCTAATCAAGTTTGGAGTACCGCGCTGCCCGCTTACTGAAGATAAGAACTGCCGCAAGTATTGTCTGAGGCAAGAAAAGGCAAATAACCAAATCCACAAACAAGATGGGGAGCCTATATGTGGATATGTAATCAGCCCAAAATGCTTCTCCATGGGTGTTGGTTATTTAATGGAAAGAGACCCCGGGTGTTGGAAAACCGAGGTGCCGCGTTCCTCCGCCATAAGCCCAAGTCCTTGTTACGGACAAGAAAGCTAGCATCAAGCCAATGAGGTAGAGGAAACGACGAAGGTATCGGAAATGTCGAGGAAGACAGCCGCCCTTCATCTCCCGGCTAACTACAAACCATGCACCTAGCCCGAACATTTCATGAAGACGCGCTCCAGGCACATCAACTCGTTTCCTGGCGGGGCTTTGTGGATTTTGACCCCGCAGGCAATGCAGTAGGGATCCCCTTCGCAGGTCCCGAAGGGGACCTGCGATCCGCTTTGCGGACCGGGGCTTACCTGTCGAGGAAGGCAAAATTCGGAAAGTGCTGCCAAGGGACGAGAGGGGCCCGAAGGGGCCCGTTTGCGAAGTCTGGGGCGTGTGTTCATGAAATGTTCGGGCTAGCCCTGCCCCCTCCTGCACCCGGATCTGGGCCAGGGCCACGCCTCCTCCCCCCATGAGTGCATCGGCTATAAAATCGGCCACTCCAGGGCGCGTAATGAATTCAAGGGTTTCACGACCTCCACTCTTGTACGGGCAAAGAATCCGCTGAGCGCCGGCCCGTTCCAAGCGACGTGTATCCCCATCGCGCTCCGACCGAGCGATGACAAACACCTCAGGATTGAATTCCTTAGCTTCCATAGTGATGACAACGTTCTCAGGGAAACTGGGTACGAAGGAGCGTGGCTAACTTCTTGCCCGAATCGGAGATGCCTTCATCCTCGTATCCCACGCTCGTGATGGTGGTGAGCGTGAAGTAAAATGCTTTCCACTGGTCCCAGCCCTCGATTCGAACGAAGCCGATCGTGCCGGCCAGAGTAACCATCAGCACGAGGACAAGCGCCTGGACTAGCTTCCTCTGCTCGGCCGAAACGGCGTAGCCAAACCTGGTTGGATGGGTGCTATGGAAAATCGACATAAGACCTCTCATCCTCCGGGTTGAGAAGCCTCGCCAATCCAACGCTAGGTCTAAGGGCATGCAAGCGTGGGAATCAGCCTCATAATGAGGTTTGAGTAAGCCAACACGAAAGACCATGGCCACCACAAGGAACAAACCCCTGTGACCTGCCCAGAGGACAGTCCCACATCCACCCCGCCTAAGGCCCTCCTAGCTGGTCCGAGGTCATGGCACCCTATTTGCATACTTTCCATGCCCCACTCCTATGGAGTCCTCGTTATGAAGAAAGTTCGTCTCAATATCTCACTGCTCGCCATCGCTCTTTGCTGCCTGGGAACCCCCGCCCAGGCCCAAAGCGATACCAAGTCCACCGCTCTAGCCATGGCCCCGCCGGCCGTGAGCGCTGCCGTTTTGGGTCAGAGGACCCAGCGACCCCAGAGCCGAGCCCGGTCACAATCTAACTCGCGACCCTCGGCTCGTCCGGCACAGCGCCCGACCTCTCGTCCCGCCGCCCGTCCGGCCCAACGCCCGACCTCGCGGCCCACGGCACGTCCCGCTCAACGCCAGGCTCCGCGGCCCACGGCACGTCCCGCTCAACGCCAGGCTCCGCGGCCCACGGCACGCCCCGCTCAACGCCCGGCTCCGCGGCCCACGGCACGTCCCGCTCAACGCCAGGCTCCGCGGCCCACGGCACGCCCCGCTCAACGCCAGGCTCCGCGGCCCACGGCACGCCCCGCTCAACGCCAGGCTCCGCGGCCCACGGCACGCCCCGCTCAACGCCCGGCTCCGCGGCCCACGGCACGCCCCTCCGCACAACCCAGCCGGTCAACGGCTCCCACCAACCGCAGAGGCTCGACTCCTACCCGGACAACCGACCCCCGTTCCCGAAGCAACCCCTCTGGAATCAACCCCGGCCCCACGTACACCCCGAAGCCCACCCGCACCGTTGTACCGCGGGTCTCCAACTCGTCGGCCCTGCAGCGGGCCCGAGAAAGAGCGCGCAGTACGGCACGACCCAAGTCCAAGTCTCTCACGACGAACCAGCCGACAACGGCCCAACGCATTCAGCAGGACCGCCTGCGCCGCGCTCGCACCGCCAGCAAGACCCAGTCCAAAGCTGGAGCTGCTCGAAATTCCATTGGAGCCGGCTCAAAAACAGGCAGCAAAACTCCCCTGGACAAAGCTCGCGCATCTGCGGGAGCCGCTAGAATTCAAGCCGCACGCGATCGGATGAAAAAGGTCAAGGACGCTGGCGCACGCTCCCGCACCAAACCCCAGGATGGCCTGAAAGTGAAGCCCATTGGTCAAAGGACCAAGGGGTCAGAAACCAAGACAGGCTCTAAACTACGTCCCGATTCCTTGAATGGAAAAAAACAAACGGGTCGTAAGGACACCAAAGGAAAGGGTCGACCGACCATCCAAGCCCGCGAAAAGCGGCGCGTAAAAAGCGCTCGCAAGGACTACGTCGACAGCAAACGTGACGGTATCTCTCCCGGAGGACTCATCGCTCGCAAGGGGCGCCCTGGCCTAGACAAAGCCCACTCAAGCAACCCCGGAAGAATCACTTCGGGCTCAAGCGGTTCGGGCGGGGGGATCACTTCCGGATCCGGACACGGTCGTAACCTTTGGAGCCACAACAATGGCGATTACCGTCGCAATCCCTTTTCTAACTACTATTGGAACTGGAACGCGTGGGGGTCTGGCTACGGATGGTTCTGGTGCCCGACCCAGTGGGCCACCACATGCTGGTGGGAGGCCTACTGGTACAACGGAGGCTCCTGGAATTATGGCTACCGCCCGAGTTTTTACTACAGCGGCCCGTTTACGCCTCCCAGCTACACGGTAATCGTCCAGGTCAATCAGGAACCGATCTACATCGAGGAAGAGCAAGCTAGCCCGCAGGTACAGGTTGCGGAAGCTATCGCACCGGCCCCCGCGGTAGTTCCCGCCATCAACCGAGCGGCTGAGTACTACCTAACCCTTGGCGATCGCGCTTTCCGCGGAGGCCGCTATTCCGACGCTGTACACCACTATGGCAAGGCCGTTGAATACTCCCCGGGCGAAGGCATCCTCTACCTGATCCTCTCGGACGCACTCTTTGCGACCGGTGACTATCATTATGGAGCTTTCGCCCTGCGAAAGGCCTTTGATCTAGATCCTGGCCTGGTTGATTTGACCGTGGACAAGCGCAGCTTCTATGACCGCCCCGTGGATCTGGATGCACAGATGACACGAGCACGGACATTCATCCTGCAGTATCCGGCAGACAACGATGCACGACTCATGCTCCTCGCAAACGAAGTATTCACCGGAAACCCGGACGCAGCACTTCGATTGCTAAGCGAGCCCCAGTCCACGGCAACCGTTCAGAGCAACGCTGGCATCTTGCTCCAAGAACGGGCGCTCATCGACCAGGAACTGGCCCAACAGCAGGCGGATCCAAGGTTTGAAGTGGTCCCCATCGGCCAAGAATAACGAACATTTATTGACGTATTCAAAGCTCCTTGCGGCACCGGTTTTCCGGTGCCGCATTTGTTTCGCTCTGTAAAACTCGCGCTCAGAACCAGATACGGGGTAAGGCCTTCGGCTCCAAGTCGAGCCTCCGCAGATTGTTCACCAGGGTTCTAGAGCTGGACCTCGCGGGGCCCTTCATCACCATGGAATACCTCGACATCGGGCATCCACCCTTTCACTATGGAGTAACGTTCGCGCACATGCGCCACCACATCAGAGACCGAATCTGGATGGGCCATGATCACGGTACACCCACCGAAACCCGCACCTGTGAGCCTGGATCCATAACAACCTTCCACTTCCAGAGCCGCCTCCACAAGCAGGTCCAGCTCCGGGCACGACACCTCAAAGTTATCGCGCAAAGAGCGATGGGTTTCGGTCATGAACATTCCCAACCGCACGTAGTCTCCGTCCATCAATGCTTGACGCGCGGCAAAAGTACGAACCACTTCGGCCACCACATGGGTGGCTCGGCGATGGAGAACCGGTTCCAAGAGTGAACCGAACTTCTCGAAGGAGATCGGGTCCACATCCCTCAGGCACTGGGCGTCCGGCACGAATTTCTTGAGCCCATCGTAGGCCTGGGAACATTGCATGACTCGCTTATTGAATTCGCCCGCTGCCAACTCGCGTTGTACCCCACTATTGGCGACCACGATGGAAAGTTGGTCAAAATCAATGGGCAGGTGTTCGTAGGACTCATCCTTGCAGTCCAACCAAAGGAGGTGTCCAGGCTTCGCTAATCCAATGGCAAAAGGGTCCATAATACCGCACTGCACCCCCACAAATTTCCGCTCCGCATTGAGCGCACACTGCACTTGCTGCCTACTGTTCAGGCCCAACTGCCAAACTTCGTTCAGCGCGAACGCGGTCCCTACGCAAATGGAGGCGGAGGAAGACAATCCCGCGCCGACGGGCAGATTCCCGCCGTACAGAATGTCCAAACCACATAACCTTCGATCATCGCCCTGCTCCTTGAACAGCTCAAGAAGCTCCCGAATGACCCCCACCGGATAATCAACCCAACGACCTGATTTCTCGCGCGGCTCCTGCCCAAGAACAAACTCAAGCCCCTGGGAGTCCAAGCGCGACTGGAGGCGTACCAGACCATCCGCCCGTGGCCGAATCGCCAGAAAAGTGCCCCTATCGATGGCCGTCGGCATGACCGGCCCACCGTTGTAGTCCAAATGTCCGCCAAAGAGATTCACGCGCCCGGGTGCAAAGAATAGGCGTACCGTTTGAGATCCTTCCCCCATTCGAGAGTAGAAACCAATGCGGTGTTTCCCGAGTAGGGTTGTGCAGTCAGTCGTGGAAGCGGGGCCAGGCATGGGCAAAGGGTACCAATATACGGTGGGGCAGAGTCCAGTGCTTTGCCTTCCGATTCCTACCTGCGGCGCTGCTTCCGGGGTTCGAGGGGAGGGGCAACCCGCTCCCATTAGTGCGAGCCACATGCCGCGGGTGCCCTACCAAAACCCACAGATGGTGCCGCCATGCGGTTGCCCTATCGCTTGCGGTAGGTCTAGGACAGCCCATCAAAGAATGGCTGGTTCTTCAACGGGCTGCCAGACGTTAGAGTATGGGCATGCAGCGTAGATCCTCCCGAACACTCAATGCCCCCCGGGGCGTGGCCATTTGCTTGCTCCTTGCCCTGATGGCACCGGCTTGTGCCTCCGTTTCCCTGAAGCGCAGCACTCAGACTTCGGGAACCTATGAGAGCGTGGGCTGGTCCTTAACCCTGTTCGCCATCGACATGCCGAGCGGCGCCCTGTCGATCGCACGCGAAAATGCGGCGGATTTCCATCTGGCGAACACGACGGAAACCTCAGCTAAGATCTTTCCGGACATCGGATGGTTCAACTGGATCTTGGACATCGCTTCCGTGCGCAGAGCTGCGGTGAAAGGCACTTGGGGATTCGAAGACCGCTAGCAGCCCCCTGGAAATCAACGGATCACTAGACCTTCGGAAGGATGCCCATTCGGCGCATCTCATCGATGGTCCAATCTAAAACTTCCCCGAACGGGCGTGGCTGCCACCCCAGTTCGTTGCGAGCGCGCTCACCACTCGCATCGAAGGCCACTCCTAACATCCGCATGGCTTGAGGGGATGTCAGTTTGGGTTCTCGCACCACCGAGACAAGGGAAAGGCCCAATCCCATCATGCGCCAAACCCATGCTGGAACGGTTGCGCGCACCGGATCGCGGCCGGCGAGCCGTTGCCCAACAGCCGCAAACAGCTGACGGCTCGAAAGGTACGATTCAGCCAAGCAGTAGCGGCGCCCCGCTTGCCCGCACTCCAGGGCTAAACGAACGCCGCGGGCACAGTCGCGAACACCCACCACCGCCATGCCTCCGGGTGGCGCCAGCGTCCCTATTTCCCCCTGAGCCATACCCTGAAGGAAACGTGCTGAATTTGAGTTGGCTTGCACGGGACCAAAGATGGCCCCAGGGTTTACGACCCTAACCTGCAGGTCGGATGGCGCTAAAAGTGCTAACTCCTCACCTCGCCGCTTTGTGTCCACATAGGCCACATTCAGGCAACCTGCGTTGAAGGCCTGCTCTTCTGTGCGTGCAACACCATGCTCAGCGAAACCGATTGCCACGATCGAGCTCACGTGCACGAAACGACGGATCCCCGCTTCGTGACTCGCGGTCAAAACATTTCGAACCCCGGACACGTTCGTATCAACCAGCGATTGTCGGTCGTGCTTGGAGTAACTGATCAGCGCCGCATTGTGAACCATCCAAAGGGGTGCTTCCCCAGCGATCGACTTGGCCTGCATCAGAGCCTCCGTCAGCTTCTCAGGACTCAAGAGGTTTGCGTTGTAGAAGCTCACTGCGCAGCCATTGAGCACGCTACGGTCCGAGGTCTCGCGGCACATAACGTGGACGTGATAACCCGCTTGGAGGAAATCTTGAACCAGATGGCGGCCCAAGAACCCTGTGCCTCCGGTGATGCAAACGTGGGGTTTCAAGATTGTAGATCGGTACCGTCTGAGTTCAGCTGCAACGCAGGAAGTGTCAAAGTCGCGATCGCACCGACTCCGCCCTTAACATTTTCAAGGCGGATAGTGCCTGAGCGGGACTCGACAACACGCTTGACGATGGCCAATCCCAACCCGGTTCCACCACTGCGGGTCGTGAAGTGCGGCTCGAATAAGTGCTTGGAGTCGCTGTCCGTGATTCCCGAACCGGAGTCCTGAATCGTAAAGCAAACGGTGTCGGCGCTCACCTGCATGCGAGCTGTCAACACGCCTCCATCCTGCATGCTCTCCAAGGCGTTACTTACGAGATTCAGGAATGCACGGCGCATCTCCCCCTCATGAACAAGGATATACGCATCCGTCGTAAACCCATCACGAACCACCTCGACGCCTAAATCACCCGCCCAGGCCCCGGCCCAATCTAGAACTTCAATCAACAACGAACCTGCCACAACCGGGCGAGCTGGCTTATCGGTTCCTGCAAAGTCGGAGAAATCCCGGGTCACTTCGCGCATAGCATCCACCTGGCGATCAATCATTTGCAGGGTGGTCTCCAAAATGGGCTCGAAGGCCTCGGGCCCCTTTTTCCAAGCGCGACGCAACAACCCCACGGACAGCCGAATGGGAGTGAGTGGATTCTTGATTTCGTGGGCGACCTGCAAGGCCATTTCTCGCCAGGCTGACTCTTTCTCCGCCTTGACCAATCGGTCGCGGTTCTCCGCCAGGTTGTGCGCCATGGAATTGAACGCCACAGACAACTGAGCCATTTCATCTTTGCCCCGAACCTTCACTCGAGCCTGTAAGTCTCCAGCCGCGACCTCTTCAGCTTGACGCTTCAACTCAAGTATCGGTCGAGTCATACGCTTCGCCAACCACCAAGCCAAAGCTCCACCGAGCACCAACGACAAGACGGACGCCCACATGAGTAGAGCGTTCTGCTCGCGTACCGGTCCATAGATATCCTTGTCATCTACTCCGACACCAAACACCCACTGCAAACCGAGAGGCCCGTCCATGCGATGAAAAGCAGCCCTCTTTTTAACCCCTTGAAAATTATATTCAGGGTACATGCCATACTCATGATCCCGCGCTGCATCGACGAGCGGTTTCAGCTTCCCTCCCTCCAAACCGCTCACACGCTGCCCGTACAAGCTCGTGTCTTTGTGCGCTAGAATCGTATCCGCATCCCGACCCCAAATCCAAGCGTAGGAACTCGCGAAGATATCGATTTTGTTGCCCCTCCCACCTTCGCTCAAGCGCCTTACGCCATAGCTATTGACCATTTGCTGCACATGGTTCCATTCCATGAATGCAACCACCACTCCCGGGCTCTCGCCATTGATCTCGAGGGGATCGATGTTTGCAGCAAAACCCACGTGGAATATTTCGTCATCGCTCGCATCCCTGGACACGAATCCAGGGCGGTGAAAGTCGATGACCGCAAAGCCCTCGTTCAAGCACTTCTGAAACCAATCAGAGTCTCCATAAAACAGACTGTCCCCCACCCCTATTTGATCCTGGGTCAGTTTCCGCCCTTCTCCCGTCCCCAAATTCCAAGCGACCACATCACCTGCCCGATCCACTAGGAAAATACGGCTGTAGACTCCGCTGGCGGCCACCATTCCATCCAGCACTCTTTCGACTCGCTGGCGGAAAGTCTCACGATCATTGCCCGAGTAATTGGCCACGAACCAATGCACCACCGGAATCGAAGCCAATACGGCCACGTCTTGCTGGCGCTGCAGAAGATCCGAATGCAAGCGATTCGACAGGTCCGCCGCTTGCCCCTGCAAGTGAAAGCGGGTCACCTCGTCCGCTCGCTTCCCCGTTACGCTGGCCCGCGCAAACCAAGCGAACCCCATCAAGGGCAAGGCCAGGCAGAGAAGTACACCAAGCATCCATTTCGTCGATATACCGCGTATCATGCGTACCTATCTTACCCTGAGATGTTTGATACCGTACGCACTTCACCTGAAGGCTCTGGCAGCCGGACCCCGAGCCAGTATCCCAGGAATTGAACCCCAGCCGTGCTAGCCCTCCCGACCGATCGACCCGCCCGCATCCTGCTCGTGCGACTCTCCCACCTGGGCGACGCATTGCATGCCTTGCCGGTCTATCATGCCCTTCGAGAGCGCTTTCCAGGGGCTGAGATCTCATGGATCATCCAGCCGGAGTTCGCAGGATTCTTGGAAAACCTGCCGGGCTTGCACGGGGTGAT
>JBLFXY010000092.1:0-13031 GCA_047611645.1 Glaciecola sp. | reverse complement strand
CCACCGATGGCAGCGAATGCACCACCGGCCATGGCGTTGCGATTCACTCCCCCGAGTGGAACGGACTCAAGACCGAAGCCGCCAAGGCCAAGGCGATCGAGGTGCTAGTCGCCAAGGGTGTGGGCGATACCAAGGTGACCTATCGCCTACGCGATTGGCTGTTCTCTCGGCAACGCTATTGGGGCGAGCCGTTCCCCGTCTGGAGTGACGCCGAGGGCAACCAGTCCCGCGTACCCGACAGTGAACTGCCCATCGAGCTGCCGGACATGGTGGACTTTTCTCCGCCCGAAGATGGCAGCCCGCCGTTGTCCAAGGTCCCCGATTGGGTGAATGTGACCGATCCCGTAAGCGGCGAGCCGCGCATGCGTGATACGGATACCATGCCCGGTTGGGCGGGATCCTGCTGGTACTACCTGCGCTTCATGGATCCGCACAACGACCAAGCCCCTTTCTCCAAGGAAGCCATTGGCTACTGGAACCAAGTGGACTTGTACGTGGGGGGCGCCGAGCACGCCGTCTTGCACCTGCTGTATGCCCGCTTTTGGCACAAGGTGTTGTTCGACGAGGGGTTGGTTCCCAACAAGGAGCCCTTCCAGCGCCTGTTCAATCAGGGCATGTTGCAAGCGTTTGCGTACAAGGACGTCACCGGGCGATTGGTACCCGTCGACGAGGTCGACGAGGAAGCGACGCCGCCCGTGCTGCGCTCCGACGCCACCCCGGTCGATCGCATCGTGGCCAAGATGTCCAAGACCCTGAAGAACGTGGTCAACCCTGATGACGTGTGCGAAAAGTACGGCGTGGATGCTTTCCGGCTGTACGAGATGTTCATGGGCCCCTTGTCCGATTCGAAGCCTTGGAATGACCGGGATGTGCCGGGTACGCGCCGCTTCCTCGACCGAATCTGGAGGCTATTCGTGGATCCCGAGGGCACCGAACCTGTTCGTGCCCATGTGCTAACCGAGCGCGCAGGCGACCCTAAAGGGGACACGCTGGAGCTGGAAAGGGCCTTCAATCGGTGCCTGGAACGGGTGGAGGACTCCTTCGCCCAGTTCAACTTCAATACGGCCGTCGCGGCCTTCATGGAGTTCCTCAACCTGGCGAACAAGCACAGTGACTCCATGGACCGGGACCTTTGCGAGCGCTTTGTCTGCGCGATGGCCCCTTTTGCACCGCACATGTGTGAGGAGCTTTGGAGCCGCATGGGGCATAGCGAAGGCGTGGCTCGCGCGCCCTGGCCAGAGGTTCGCAAGGCCTACTTGGTGCAGGACGACTTCGAGCTGGTCGTCCAGGTTATGGGAAAAGTCCGAGGGCGCACCCGCGCTCCCATGAGCGCGGACAAGGCTGCATTGGAAGCGCTCGCACGCAGTACCATCGAAGAAAAATTGGAGGGCAAGCAGATCGTGAAGACGATCGTGGTACCTGGCCGACTGGTCAACTTCGTCGTGAAGTAACCGCTCTGAGAGTTCGCTAGGGCAACGCCGTGTCGGCGATTCCCAAATCCAAAACAGGTCAGGTTGCCCCTGACCTGTTTTGTTTTGTCGGAGCACAAAAGCGTTGGGTGATCGGTGATTGCACATGGGCATTCCGTGGCTACAGTGTGGGCCCCGATCGGTTCGGGATCGCTGACCCAACCTGGCCCAGGACGCCTCACGACACATGTCCATTCTTTCTAACGACCACGCCATTGAACTGTGCCAGTCCCTGGTCGCGCAAAGTCCAACGGAGGAAACCGAGGTTTCACTGACCTGCGTGGAGGATCGTTTTGTGCGTTACGGCGCCGAAGGTCCCACCCAAAACGCAGATCGTGAAAAGTACGAGGTCGCCTTTCGGGTGCGCGTTCCGGTAGATGGCCAATTGCGCGAAGCTCGTGCCACGGCAGGTTCTATCGATCCCGACGACATGCGCGCGGCATTGGAGCGCGCTTTGGTCCTGGCCCACCATGCGGATCCGGTGGGGGATCGGCCCGGGCTAGGCGGCCCCGTGCAAATCGTGGGCAGCGCGCTTCAGCGCCCTACTCAGGATCACACCTTCCGTGAAAAGTGTCACTGGATCGTGCAGGCCCGCGAAGCCGCTCAGGCCAAGGGACTGCTCTCCGCGGGTCTTATTCAAACCACGGCCCTCACGCGCACTTTGGTAAACTCCGCGGGCCGCGTGGCCCATGGCTCCAGTGCGCGCGCAGCCTTCTCGGTCACAGCCTATGAAGGCGGTGAATCGGGCGTTGCCGCATCCTCAGAAATTGTGGATGCCAACGTGGACAAGCTGGACGTGACCACAGCGATTCGGAAGACGGTGGACCGTGCGGACGCCTCACGCAACCCGCAGCCCGTGGAAGCAGGCGAGCACACGGTCGTGCTACAGCCTTCCGCTGTCAGCAGTCTGTTGCTCGGTATGTCCTATGGGGGCTTTGGAGCTCAGGAATACCATGAATCCCGATCGCCACTCTGTGGTCGGGTAGGAGAACGCATGTTCCCCGACGGCTTGTGCATCACCGACGACCCCCTGCATGAGTTGTACCCAGGCATCCCCTTCGACGGAGAAGGCAGCCCCACAGGTCGCGTCGACTTGCTGCGCCACGGGGCCTTCACCGGACCCGTGACCGACGCGCATTGGGCAGCACGCCTGGGTCTAGCCAACACGGGCCACGGCCAACCGCAGCCTTCGACGCAAGGTCCGCGACCCACGCACCTGGTCATGTCCCCAGGCCATCAGAATACGGAACAATTGGTCGCCGGCGTAGAAGAGGGACTCTTGATCTCGCAATTCCACTACACGAATGTGATCGATCCCAGGGAGTGGCTATTCACAGGCATGACGCGCGGAGGTACCTTCCGAATTAGAGACGGCAAGGTTTGCGAACCGGTTCACAACCTGCGCTTTACTCAATCCTTGGTCGAAGCATTCAAGCGCGTACGCGGGATTGGCAGCCAATTGCAGGTGACCGGCGCTCTGTTCGGCGGCGAGGTGTTGTGCCCCGCCCTTTGCATTGATGGTTTCCGCTTCACTTCGACCACGGCCTTCTAAGGAATTCATAAGCATGCATAAACTAGTTCAAAGTGCGGTCGAAGACGCGCTCAAGGCCGGCGCAGATTACGCTGACGCGCGCGTGGTTCGACTGACCCAAGAGCGCTTGAGCGTGCGCAATGGGCGCCTGGCACAGGCCGATGCCCCCGAGGATTTTGGCATTGGAATTCGAGTGCTCAAGGACGGCTGTTTTGGTTTCGCTGCTGCACCGGCGGTGCCGCGCGACCTTCCGCAGGTGATCAAGGGCGTGGCGCGTCGGGCCTTGAAAGCCGCAAGGGATTTAGGACCTGCGAGAACCAAACCCATTCAACTCTCGGGTGAGGCCGGCCATGTGGGCGAGTATGTCACGCCCATGGAAATCGATCCCTTTCGCATTTCTTTGGATGAAAAAGTGTCCCTGCTGAGGCGCGCCGAAGCGGGTACCCATGTGCGGCCTGAAGTTGTCGTGGGGGAGTCCATGATCTCGCTGCGGCGCGAAGAACAATGGCAGGCTTCGAGTGAGGGCGCCGCCTTGCACCAAGTTCTGGTTCGGGTCGGCTCCCATGTCACCGCGACCGCGAGCACCAATGGCAATGTGGAAACCCGGAGCCACCCTTCTTATGGCGGTCAATTCTTGGCCGGTGGCTGGGAGCATGTGCTGGCCATGGAATTGGAAGCCGCAGCCCCGCGCATGGGGCATGAAGCCTCCGACCTTTGCTTTGCGCCCCTGTGTCCGGCGGGCAACCACACCATGATCGTGGGCGGAAGCCAGCTAGCCTTGCAGATTCACGAGTCCGTAGGGCACCCCTCCGAGCTCGATCGCATCGTAGGTCACGAGATCGATTTTGCGGGAGCTTCGTTTGTGCAGCCCGGCATGAAAGACAAGCAACGCTACGGTTCCTCGATCGTAAATCTGGAGGCCAATTCGACCTTAGAGCACGGATTGGACACTCGGGGCTGGGATGATGAGTGCATCCCCAGTGGACGCTGGCCCATCGTCAAAGATGGCATTTTGACAGGCTTTCACACCAGCCGTGAATATGCATCCATTGCCGGCGAGACCGAGAGCCGTGGATCCTGCCGCGCCGAAGGCTGGTACAACCCGCCTATCGTGCGCATTACCAACCTTTCACTGCTACCAGGCGACTGGAAATTGGACGAGCTCCTGAAGGACACGGAGGATGGCGCCATTCTAGTCGATGGGGTGCGAACCTGGTCTATCGACCAACGCAGGGTCAACTTTCAGTTCACCTGCCAAGCTGCGTGGGAGGTCAAGGATGGTCGGCCCGGACGCATGCTGCGCCAACCGACCTACCAGGGATCCACCTTGGATTTCTGGAACGATTGCGACGCGGTTTGTGGGCCCGAGCACTTTGAAGTCTTCGGAGTCGCCAACTGCGGCAAGGGCAATCCCTACCAAATCGCAGAGATGAGCCACGGCGCCGCTCCGGCGCGCTTCCGCAATGTAACGTTTATCCACTAGGGTCCAGAACTGCGGGCGGACCTTCTCCGTATTGTGGGAATGGCACCCCGCAGTATTCCTTACGTTCGGTGAATTACCGCAGCCCTGGCTATGCTGCGGCTATGGCTGGTGGCAATAAAAAAGGTAACAAATCGGATTCGGGCTCTGAAGAGCCTGAGAAGTTCAGCAGTTTCGCCGATCTACTGCGTTCACAAGGTGGCGAGCCTGAGAAAAAAGAGGACGCCACCGGAGGGCGAGGCTGGGTGGTGGAAGCCGAACAGGCCTTCGACGAAGCGGCCCTAGAAAAGTTGCGTGATGAAGATGCTGGCGCCCGTGCGCGCATCGGCCGTCGTGCCCCTGGTTTTGGTCCCATGGGGACAGGACCGCCCTGCTACTCCGATATGGAATCGGACGAAGTGGAGCTGTTGCGATCCTTCCGCGTACGGACGATTTTTTTGCCTGACGTCCTGAAGGAAGTGGAGGACCTCCCTGATCATCCAAGGCCCGAGGATGCAGAGGGCCGCCAGGATTTGCGCGGGCAAACAATCTTTACGATCGATGGCAAGGACGCCAAGGACTACGACGATGCCATCGCAATCGAATCATTGACGGACGGGCGGGTGGAGGTCAGCGTGCATATCGCGGACGTCTCCCATTATGTGCGCCCGGGCACGCGCCTCGATGATGAGGCGTTAGCGCGCGGAACCAGTGTGTACTTGGCCGACCAAGTGGTACCGATGTTGCCCGAGAAACTGAGCAATGGTCTCTGCTCGCTAGTTCCCGATCAGGATCGCTTGGCGTTCTCCGTTCACATGATCTTCGATGATCAGGGTGTACGCGAATCCTACCGTGTGGCCAAGAGCATCATCCGCAGCGTCAACCGTTGCACATACAAACAAGTGCAGGAATTGCTCGATGGGGATGTGACCGAAGAGTCGCTGGAAATCGACCACCTGCGTGAACCCTTGGAGGCTTTCCAGAAATGGACTCGCAGGCAGCAGGCGATCCGAGATGCCAAGGGGTCCTTGCGGTTGCCTTCGAGGGAACGCAAATTCGTCTTCGACGCTGAGCACGAAGTCAGCGCTATTATCGAAGCTCCCAAATACTTTTCCAACACTCTGATCGAAGAGACGGCACTGGCAGCGAACCAGGCCGTGGGAGACTACTTCCGCACCTTGGGACTGCCCACCATTTACCGCGTCCATCCGGACAAGGACCCCGAAGAGATTGAGCGCATCGCAAACATGCTCGAAGAGTTTGGGTTGCATGTGCCGCTCAAGGAGCGCTTGACCGGACGTGACGTGAGCCGCCTGATCCGCGCCGCTCGACGCAAGCCCAATGCGGACGCCTTGATTCCGCGCATCATGGGTTTGGTGGAGCGAGCCGTGTACGAGGTCAAAGACCATGAGGATGTGGCCCAGCACTTCGGCCTGGCCAGGGAAGCCTATCTGCATTTCACCTCACCGATTCGGCGTTATCCCGACCTGATGGTGCACCGCTGGTTGGGTATCCTGCTGGACCGCGGCAAGGAAGCTGAGGAAGAATTGCGTGACGGAAGCTGGAATGCCGAGCTCACCGAAGTTGCCGGGCATAGCTCCATGCAAGCGGATACCGCCAAGATGGTCGAAGTCGCCATCGGAGACTTAAAGGTCTGCCAGTTCATGGAGCCCCACGAAGGGGAGAAGGCCGAAGGCAAGGTCCTACGAGTTTCCAGGGGTGGTATCGAAGTGCAGCTACCCGAATACAATGTGACTGGCTTTATCCCGCTGCGAGTGATCGGATCGCGGCCAAAAATTAAGGGCAGCACCCTTACCGTTCAACAGGGCAGGCGCAGCCTGTCGTTCACCGAAGGCTATTCGATCGCAGTGCGCATCGAAGCTGTGGACTTCATCAAACTCCAAGTCCTGATGGAAGTGGCCTAGGATCATCCAACCATGCGTACATCGATTTTCCTTGTCCTGTTCGTACTGCTGACCGGCTGCGTTGCTTTGGCGTTGCTTTGGAGTGGCGTATGGCTTGCCGTGGCCCTGGTCCTCATCCTGCTTGGAATCGCGATGTTCGACGCAACCCAACGGCGGCATTCCATCCTCCGCAATTTCCCCCTGCTCGGACGGGTCCGGTACCTGTTCGAGATGATTCGTCCCGAGATCCAGCAGTACTTTGTCGAAGCGGACACCGATGGATTGCCGTTCAACCGCGAACGCAGATCCGTCGTGTACCAGCGCGCTAAGAAGGCGATGGATACGCTTCCCTTTGGTACGCAGCTCGACGTGTACGCGCCCGGTTATGAATGGATTTCGCATTCCTTCATGGCCAAGCACCCCTCGGCGACCGCACCACGCGTGCTCATCGGTGGTGATACTTGCAAACAGCCCTATTCCTCATCGCTGCTCAACATTGCCGCCATGAGCTACGGGAGTCTGTCGGCCAATGCGGTGGAAGCCTTGAATCGCGGCGCTCGAGATGGGGGATTCGCTCAAAATACGGGTGAAGGTGGTGCCGCTCCTTTTCACTTGAACCCCGGTGGAGATTTGATTTGGCAAATCGGCACAGGATATTTCGGATGCCGGGATGCAGATGGCAAATTCGATCAAGAGAAATTTCAAGAAGCGGCTAAGCATCCATCGATCAAGATGATCGAAATCAAACTCTCGCAGGGCGCCAAACCCGGGCACGGTGGCATTTTGCCCGGGGCCAAGGTCACCGAAGAGATCGCGGAGATACGCGGAGTGCCCATTGGCAAAGATGTGCTTTCGCCTCCGACGCACAGCGCGTTCCGCACCCCCGTAGAAATGCTGCATTGGATCGAAAAACTACGCAAATTATCCGGTGGAAAGCCCGTGGGTTTTAAATTATGCGTCGGTCGCATGGATGAGTTCATGGTGCTCTGTATGGCCATGCGCTCGTCCGGCAAGCATCCGGACTTCATCGTGGTAGATGGTGGCGAGGGTGGCACCGGCGCCGCCCCGCTTGAGTTCTCTAATTCCGTGGGCATGCCGCTCAACGAAGGTCTGGTTTTCGTTCACAACTGCTTGGTCGGATTTGCCCTGCGTGAGCGCATTAAAATCATCGCCAGTGGCAAGGTGATCACAGGCTTCGACATGGTCACCAAGTTGGCTCTGGGCGCGGACCTCTGCTATTCGGCACGGGCCATGATGATGGCTATCGGGTGCATTCAAGCCCGGCGCTGCAATGCAAATGATTGCCCAGCGGGAGTGGCCACCCAGAAAAAGAGCCTAATGCAAGGGCTCGATGTGGATGACAAGGCCCCGAGGGTCCATTCCTACCACGAGGAGACGATTCAGAGCCTGCTGGAGCTAGTGGGAGCGTCCGGACTCGACGCCCCCTCGGAGATCACACCCCATCACATCATGCGCAGGGTCCAGGGGACCGTGGTTCGGAGCTACTTTGACCTCTACCCTTTCATTGAGAGGGGAGCCCTGATTGCGGATCCAGTGCCTGAGGCTTATGAAGAAGTGTGGCGTAGGGCGTCACGGAATCAATTTGAAACATCTATGGATTCCCTTTCTTGAATCAGGAAATCGGCAACTGGGGCACGTGAAGGCCTAATCTGGCTACCAATGCGAGGTTTTGCCGTTCGTCGGCAGCATGCAACGTCTAGGTTAGTGCTTTCTTGGAAATATTTGGGGTACCATTCATGTGCGTGGGGAACACTCCTCACGCAACTTTCGTCATAGGGACTCCTCGGGGTTCCAAATGAAGCTCGGCTCGGCCTGCCTTCTCGAGCTTCTGACAAATCCCGTTGGGAAAAACCTTTGATAGGTTTCCTCCCTTACCTTTCTCTTCCTCTTCCAGGAGTCTTGTTAATGCTTCGTTCTTCTCTTATCGCGGCTGGTTCCGTGATCCTTTGCACCGCTGCTGCTGCCCAATCGGTCGACATCGCAGGTGCCCAGGCAATCCAAAGTGCTCCCCAATTCGGTGGCACATACCACGTCGCCACTGGCACGTGGACTCGTAACGTTCCTACTTCGGCCGCTCTCGGCGTTTCGGACGTCATCTACAACAACACAGCAAACAGCAACTTCTACACCACCGGTGCTATCGCCGCGGTGACGGAGTCCTTTAAGTTTGTTGATGCAGGTCGCATCCCGGCAACCGGCTCCGCTGGTACCGCCGACCGCGACAACTACAACATCAACACCATCACGATCGGTTATTGCATCGTTGACAACGCTGCTGCTGCTGCCGACGTGCTGCTGTCCGTTTACGGCAGCTACGACCCGTGCACCGACCCCGCCCTTGCTGCTTGCTCCGGCGAGTTCGTTGGCGCTGGTCTGCCCGGTGCAACCGCAGCCAACATTGCTCTTGGTTACGCAACCTGCTGGATCGTCGGGTTCGACCTCTCCGGTGGAGCAGAGATCTGCATCCTCGGCGACGGTGATGGTGTCTACGACGGCGATCTGGACTTCGACTCCTTCGGTTTGGGCATGGAATTTGACCCGGGCGGACTTGGCGGATACGTCGGTGCCATTGATATCGGCCCCCTGCTTACAGGCGATCGCCTTTGGACCGTTCAGGCCAATGGTGAAACCACCCTTAGTGGTGGCGCTGGCGTCGCCGGTTGTGCTGTTGCCGCCGTTGGTGGTGGTGGAGACACGTATTACGGCCCCGCCGAATGCTGTGTGCCCGCTTTAGGAGGCGACAACTCGTCCGGTCTTGACAACCAAGACTTCAACTGGGTTGGCGATCGCTCGTCAGCCGGTGCTAACCCCGGTTGCTACTGGTTCGGTGGATACCTCAACGCCGGCGGCTGCAACGCCGACGGCGCACAGGTTGGAACCACTCCCGCGGCAGCTTTCTACTCGAAAGTCGAAGCTGACACTTCCACCACCTGCGTCCCCACGGACTGCGGTGGCGGCGGCTCCACCTTCGTTGCTTTCTGCGACCCGGCCAACAACAACTCCACCGGCGGTCCCGCCGTGTTGAGTGGTGCTGACGGTTCCGGTTTCGAAACTGGCGTTCACTTGGACGTCTCCGGCGGCCCCCTTCCCTTGGGTGACGGCACTCGCATGCTGGGTTACTACCTGGTCGGCAACGAAGCCACCGCAGGTATCCCCCTCAGCGATGGCCAGTTCTGCTTGGTCGGAACTGCTACAGCTTCCTTCGGTCGCTACAACGTTGGCGGAACTTCCCGCTTCTCACTTAGCCTCTTCGACGCCGCTGGCGACCTAGAGAACTTCGTTGGTACCGGTGGCGTTTCGGGCTACGGCTTCGACGTGCCCGCTGACATCGAAATCGCTGGCTTCCCGCCCACGACTATCGGCTCCGGCGACACCTACCACTTCCAGGCATGGTACCGCGACACCCTCTCGGGTTCGGGTCGCTCCAACTTCACCAACGCTCTGAGCGTCACCTTCCAGTAAGTTAGGACGAGAAGTCATGGGGCTGAACCTCGCGTTCAGCTCCAATGATCAAGGCCGCTCCCTTCGGGGGGCGGCCTTTTTTTGTGTCCTGACTTTCATGAACTCGCGGGTTCATTAAAGTGCAATAGGCCCGCTCCCCACGTGCGCGACTCCAACGCTTCCAGATCTCGTGAGGTGAGGTGAGGGCAGCCGCGTTTCAGGCATGCCCAGGGTTACTTTCAGCCACCCTTGGTGTGCATTTCCCAGTGGGGGTTCTTCTTTAGATCTTCAACGGCCTGGAAGGCACCACGATCCTGGGACTCCAGTCGCTCTTCGGCTCCACGGTCGTTGCGTCCTTTCCAGCGTTCTTCAATGGCAGCCACCACGTTGGCGGCACCGCCTTGCTGGCGGACAAGTCCACGTAGATCCATACCCTCCGTTCCGTACAGGCACGTGTAGAGTCGGCCATCCGCTGTGATGCGCGCTCGATTGCACGTTCCGCAGAACGGCGCGGTGGTGGAAGCCACGATTCCGAAAGTTCCGCCCTGGGGCAGGCTCCAACTTCTCGCGGGCACGTAGTCCGGGGTATCCAGGGGGGTGGGTTCCCCGAAGCGCTTGCGAATGCGTTCTAGAATTTGATCTCTAGAAACCACCAACTCCTGGCGCCAATTCTGTGCGCCGCCCACATCCATGTACTCGATGAAGCGCAGCTCGAACCCGCCTTCCAGAGCATAGGACAATAGGTCCTCCAACTCTTCGTCGTTGGAGCCACGTAGCAGCACCGTGTTCAGCTTGATTTTGTCGAAGCCAACTTTCGAAGCCGCCGCGAGACCCGCCAAGACCCGGGATAGCAGATCTTGACGTGTTGTATCTTTGAAATGGCCCGGCTTCAGCGTATCCAAACTAACGGTCAATCGTTTGAGACCCGCATCCCTAAGGGTCTGCGCCTGCTCCTCGAGTAAAACACCGTTGGTCGTGAGGGCCACATCTTCCAAACCGGGCAAGGCGGAGAGTTGCTCGACGAGGTTTTCTAGGCCACGCCTTAGGAGGGGCTCCCCTCCTGTCAACCGCACTTGCCGAACTCCGAGCGGAATCATGGCTTCCGTTATGGATGTCAATTCCTCGAAGGATAGGCGATCCTCCCTTGGCAACCAGGTGTAGTCCTTCTCCGGCATGCAGTAGTGGCAGCGTAGGTTGCAGCGGTCGGTCACAGACAGGCGCAGATTGCGCAAGGCGCGGCCAGCTAGGTCCTGGATGGGTGCGGGAAGGGACATGGCACCAGGATACCTTGGCCGCAATGGCTGGGGCACCCCTGCGACCCGGAATTGCCTTGTGTTTGATTGGCTCCTAGGAAAGAAGCCTAGGAGGGAAGGGGCTCCAGGCTAAGATGAAGGCGTGAATCTCCCCCAGAATTCCGCTTGGCGGATGGCACGCCATGGCATGCTGCCCTCGCAAACCCTGCCCCCTATTGCCGGATGGTTTGCCTCCGGGTTTTTGGCTGTGCTATGCGCATGGACCGGCCTTATTAGTTCTGAAGCCGCATTTGCCCAACGGGTGCAGGTCCCAGCTTCGGTACAGGACGAATCTGAGACTCCGCCAAGCATTCAATCGGCATTGGAGGGGATGGAGCCCGATGTGGACGGCTGGGACGGCGAGGTCTGGAACAAGGCGCTCAAAACGCCCATGCGGGTGCTGTCGGAGTCCGTATTCCTAGGCGAAAATTTAAACGCGCAACAACTCGAGGCCTTGATTCTGCCCGCTGCCCGCGGGCTATGGTTGGAAGCCGCTCCCAAAGGATGGCTCATCGGACCAGGCCCGTGGTGGTTCCATAGCGCCCGGGCCTTGCCCGGGAAATCCTTGGACTTGCCCATGGCGGAGGGCTTCCAGATCCTACGCGAGGAATTAGGGGGGCCCGCCACTCGTTTTGAGTGGCATGTGGAGTCTCTTGAGCTCAAGGAAGGCAATCGCGTAGAAACGCAGATGCACCTGATACTCCTACGTGAGCACGCGACCATGGCGGTGGGCTTGCACGGATTCTGGCGAGCGGTTTGGGAGCGCGACGATCAAGGGGTTGTGCGCTTGGCGACCTTCCGCGAGCTGGAGCGGGATGCCAGCGCGCTCAAGGGCGTTACCGAGGGCACTCGTTTAGCGGGTTTCGTGGATCGCTCAGCTAGCTTGTTTGGGGGCGACTTATACCGCACACAGCTGTACCCAGGGATCGATTACTGGCGCGAGCGCTTGCACACCAAATTGGGCGTGGGACTCCTGGGGCACCAAGGTTTGGCCGTGGGAGACTTGAACGGAGACGGCCTGGAGGACGTGTACGTTTGCGAACCCGGTGGTCTACCCAATCGCCTGTTTTTGCATCAACCCGATGGCGGTACGAAGGAGGCTGCGAAAGCGGCGGGACTCGACCTGTTAGACTTCACTTCTTCCGCGTTGATTTTGGACTTTGACGGGGACGGCGACCGCGACTTGATGGCCGCGACATCCTCAGGACTCTATGGATTCGCAAACGATGGCAAGGGGGGCTTCCTAAAGTCATTCGAATATCTAGGTACGGATCTTACGTCCATGGCTGCGGCCGACTTCGACAACGATGGGGATTTGGATGTGTATGCGTGCCGCTACTCATCACCCTATGTCTCCACTGGGCTTCCTTTCCCGTATCACGATGCGGAGAATGGCGCTTCCAATTGGTTGCTATTGAATAATGGGGAGTGGGACTTTGTGGAATCAGCGCAGCAGGTGGGGCTCGGTACGGGTCGCAATCGATTCAGCTTCTCGGCGTCATTCGAAGACTATGACAATGACGGAGACCAGGACTTATACGTGGCCAATGATTTTGGTCGCAACGCTCTCTATCGGAACGATGACGGCCATTTTGAAAGCGTAGCTCGAGAACTGGGTGTCGAAGACCTGGCTGCGGGCATGGGAGTTACCTGGTCCGATTTAAATGGCGATGGCTATATGGACCTTTATGTGTCGAACATGGGCTCCAACGCCGGCCAGCGTATTACCCACGCCGAGGGCTTCCTCCCCAAAGCCGCGGAACAAACACGCGTGAACTTTCAAGGGCACGCGCGCGGAAGTTCTGTGTACTTATCCCAGGAGGGCAAGGCCTTTGAAGATCGCACGCTAGGCAGCGGGGCGCGCCGCACAGGATGGGCGTGGGGTGGCTTGGCCATGGATTTGGATTGCGACGG
>JBLFXY010000091.1:0-13038 GCA_047611645.1 Glaciecola sp. | reverse complement strand
GGCGGATCGGCTGCGACTGGAAAAGAGTCGCTCAGGTTTCACCTTGACCCTTGTTTTGGAGAGGGGCTACGAACGTCGGGCCGGACAGATTTGGCCCTTTCCCAACGAGCATTCGACCCAACCGAACGAGGCCCTCGGCGAACTGGGATCGTCCACTCCCGATCAAGCCGAACGCACAGGCGTGTTGCGTATCCCGCTCTCGGGCGTGAAGCCTGGACCCTGGATCGAAGCGCTCCCCGAGCTTTTTTCGGCCAAGGATTTGGACCGCGCGGTGAGCGACGGATCCCACGATCCGTTCGCTCTTCGTTATTCGATGAATCATCTCTTAGGGCAGCCGAGGCAGGGAGGCCGCTGGCGTTTGGTGTCCCTAGGTGGCGTGGTCGCATCCCAATGGCGCGACGTGCATCTTGCGGAGCTGTCCCTGGAGGGTCATGTGGTGCGCCGCATTTTTGCTGATCGTGGACAACTTTCCTTGCAAGGTGACAACCTGATGTTCTCGCTAGAGTCAGGAGCTCAGGAGCGGAGCGGGGTACGCACGCCATTTCTGGCCGGTCGTTATACCCTGGTACTGACGCATGTGGACCGCGCCGCTTGGTTGGGCGCCGGGCTGCCCGGCGTGCAGTGAGCCTCGACGTAGCCAGCGGCCCGATCGACGGACAGCCGGACAGCCGGGTGGTTTGCAACATTGAGCTTGACCCGTAGGCTTTCCGAATGAGCGGGGTGACTCTCTCCCATCCGCAGGGTCTGGATCGCGTTCTTTCATCGTCGCTGACTTTGGCGCTGGGCGAGGTGGACCCTGGCTGGTGGGACGGATACTGTGTGTTCATGAGCCTGTTCGACCTGCCCAGCAATTCTCCGGATCCCCGCAAGAAGGTCCCCGGGACCGAGCGTCCCTCCGCTCAAGAGGCTGAGGTTTCCCAACCCGCTGGGCCTGAGATTCTAGGGGTCGCGGAGCTGACAGGTCGCATCGCGGGCAGCCTCAACCGCCTGGGGCGCTTGTCGGTTGAAGGCGAAGTCGGGGCGCCCAAGCGCGCGGGATCGGGTCACGTGTACTTCACCCTCAAAGATTCCAAGGCCAGTTTGGCCTGCGCCATTTGGCGCAGCCGCGTCGCTTCGGGCCTGCGCTTTCCCTTGGAGGAAGGACAGCAGGTTGTGGTGCACGGCAAGCTGGACGTTTACGCACCGCGTGGATCGTACTCGTTGATCGTCGAGCGTGTGGAGCGGCGTGGGATGGGGGAATTGCTGGCCAACTTGGAACGCCTCAAACAAGAGCTCCACCAGCGTGGCTGGTTTGATCGCGCACGGCCTTTGCCCGTGCGGCCGCGCTGCGTCGGTCTGGTAACGAGCCGCGATGCAGACGCGCTGCGGGATTTCCTACGCACCCGCAGTCTGCGCTGGCCCGGTTATCCCATGCGCTTTGTTCATACCCGGGTGCAAGGTCCGGGCGCTGCCCAGGAAATAGCCGATGCCATCCGGCGTTTGGATGACGGAAACGTGGATGTGATTTGCGTGGTTCGCGGAGGAGGATCGCTCGAGGACCTTTGGGCGTTCAACGAACTTCCGGTGGCGCAAGCGGTTTGGAATTGCAGCGTACCCGTGGTTTCGGGCGTGGGTCATGAGACAGACACGACACTGATCGATCACGTTTCGGACCACCGGGCCCACACGCCGACCAATGCGGCGGAGAGCGCTATCCCCGATCGCGGAGTTCTGCTGGATCGCTTGGAGAGGGCGGGCGCCTATATGGAAACCGCGATCCAGCGACACCTACGTCAGCGGGTGGAAAATCTAGATCGCTTGGCCGCTCGACCCAGTTTGGCGAGTGCCGATGGATTCTTGCATGGGCCGTTGCAAGCCTTGAATCGCTTGAACGCACGCCTACAACGCGGCGCTATTGCCCACGGGCAGGAAGCCGCCAAGCGATTGGAGCGCTTGGCGACAGGCTTGGAGCGCCAAAGCCCGACCGCCCGACTGTCCGCCCTGGAAGCGCGCTTGCAAGCTCAGGCCCCGCGTTTGCGTCGCGCCATGCAAGTGGCACTGGACCGACGCGAATCCCAATTGAAGGAGCTCGAGCGCTGCTTGGCTGCTATCTCACCGCTGGGGGTGCTCGAACGCGGCTATGCTATCGTGCAAACCGCCACAGGCGTCGTGCGCGATGGCTCCTGCTTGGAAGAGGGCCAGCAGGTCCAAATCACCTTTGCCCGTGGCCAAGCCGCGGCGCGCATCGAAGGATCTACCGGCGCCGCGGAGGCTGCGGGTGACGCGGAGGAATCCCAATGAACCTAGCCGAGTCACAACAAGTATTCGCCGTGGTGATCAATTGGAACGGTGGTGATCAAAACCTATCCTGCCTCAGCGCGTTGTGTGGAGGCGGATTTGATCCTCAGCATGTGGTGTTCGTGGACAACGCGTCGGTGGATGGTTCCAGCCAGTCGGCCATGGAGCGTTTTGTGGGAATGGAGTACATTCGCAATTCCAGCAACCTGGGCTTTGCAGAGGCCGCCAATCAAGGCGCGGAGCGCGCTCTGCATTTGGGGGCTCGCTGGGTTTTCTTTATCAACAACGACCTGGAATTGGCGCCGCGCGCATTGCAGGTGATGCTTCAGAAAGCTTCGGTGGATGAGCGCATCGCAGCCCTGGCGCCGCGCATCTTGATGCCCGGGCAGCCTCCCCGTATTTGGGCGGCTGGCATGCGTGAGCGTTTTGGACCCAACGTGGTCCAGCTGATCGGACACAAAAATCTCGATGGGTACGAATACCAAACGACCCGGGAAGTGTCGCATCTGACGGGTGCAGCCCTTTTGCTGCGGCGCGCGGCGATTGAGGACGTGGGCGTTTTCGAGCCTTCCTACTTTGCGTACATGGAGGATGTGGACCTGTGCGCACGCCTACGCCGAGCTGATTGGAAAATCCTGCACGTGGGCGAAGAGAGCGCCGTGCACGACGCGTCCGGATCTACGGGTGGAGGCTACAGCGCACGTCGCAAATACATGCTTGGACTCAACACGGTGCTGTACTTGAAACGCAACGGAGGACCGATCACTTGGTTCCGTTTCCTGGTGTGTGATCTGCTGGCTTGGCCCGTTCTGCTCGTGGTCTCTATCCCTGCGGGCAATGTCAAATCTGCCATGGCCAAGGCTCTGGGCCTCTTGCACGGATTATTGGGCAGGCGGGTGCTGGCCAAGACAGTGGAGCCGGGCGGCACCTGGCTCTGGTAACTGGAGCGAACTCTACCTCGATATTGCAGACGCCTGGGTCTTTGGCTGCGTTGAAGTCTATTGAGAAGTGGTTCGCTTGGGTCGCCTAACGAAATCTTCTGGTCACGCCGGCGCGTGCTTGTTGGCCCGCCACCATTCATTGCCGAGGGGATCTTTCAGTCCGCAGGTGCGATGCCCGTAAAATGGGTCGGCCGGATCCTGGAGTCCATTCGCTCTTGCTTTGGTCACGTGGTCGAATGTGCATCCACATCCGGCACCTACATGCCTTGCATGGATTGGTTCGCGCCACGCTCCTCGGAAGCTCCGCCCGTCATCAAGCGTGAGTCTCCAATGCGCACCTCCGCGTGCATGGTGGATCCGTCCTTGTGGGGAAAAGACTCCATTGTCTAGGCCTCAAGAGCCCGCTTGAGGAAGTGGATGTAATGCTCCACATTCTTGACCAGGTAGTACGCGGTTGGAGTGCTGTAACGCTCAGGGATCTGATCGCAGCTCATGGGTGATTTCCTTGCTCGATCCCCGTCTCCTCATACTTAGCGCCAGAACGAAAACGGGGTGCCGCGCACGGCTCTTAGGCCGGTGCGCGACACCCCGAGAATGGTGCTTTTGCGACTTAATTCAAATCGCCAATCGAGGCGATGAGAGTCTCTACTTCTTCGTCGGAAAGACTCTTGGAGTTTTCCTTTAACGCGGCGATGAGCTCGGAGGGGTGCATGTCCTTGCCCGCGACGACCTCGGGAGTCGCCAAGGCCGCGCCGACTTGTTCGGGCAGAACCAGGAAGGCGCTTATGCGCGTCTGTCCGCCGAATTCGACCTCTTGGCCGAGGGCCACACGCAGAGCGCCCTTGGATATGACCTCGCCCGAGTGCTTGCACTTGGCACGACCCGAGGGATCGTGTTCTGCATAGGGGATGACCTTGCGCTCTTTCTTTTGGGTCTCGGCTTCTGCCTGCAACTTGCGAAGTTCTTCCAGGTCAGGAATATCTTCGGGTGCTTCCTTCGCGAATTGCCAGGCTTCGGCGGCATACGCTTCTTCGACCTTTTCCCACTGGCGCTTGGCCGCGCAGGGTAGGTGGTGCCACATGTAGCCGGTGCCGAAGGGACCTTCGACCAGGATGCCCAGGCGCAGCGTGTCCTTTAGGATCGGTTTGCGGCAGGATTTGCACTTGGAGCGTGAAGAGCGCGCGCCTTCGATCATGTAATCGGGCTTGATCTCTTCGGGTTCGTCGGGTTCGTTGGGTTCGTCGGACATGATAGGAGCCTTTTCAGGGTGGTAGAAATCTGGGTAAGTAGAAATCTGGGGTGGTAGAGGTCGGAGTGCGCTGCGCGCCCCGGTGGTTTTAGTTCAGGCAATCCCGTTGGGGAGCAGGTCCGCCGCGGATTGATCGATGCGGTCTTGTAGGGTTTCAAACAGGCGCTCGCGCTGCTCGTAGAGTCGGTAGCCTTCGTCGCTCCGCAAGTAGCCAGCGGCTTCGGGGTGGCGTTCGAGCAACGTTTCCATGCCCAGTTCTATCGAGAGTCGCTGCAGTCTTGCGCGCTTGTCGAGCAGGGCTTTGGTGAGCAACGGCATGACCATCGAGTAGTCCGCCTGCATGGATTCGGTGGTGCTCTTGAAAGCATCCTTGTCCACCTTGCCCCAAGTCACCGCCTCGGCGGGAGGGCAGGAGGAAAGCGATCCATCGGTGACCGGTGCGCTTGTGATCTGTATGTCGTACAGGAAGCCCGGAATCTCTTCAAAGCCCAGGATTTGGCTGAGGGCGGGTTCCGGTTGCAGATTGAAGTTCTTGGGAACACCGCCGCCTAGGACGAGGGTGCCTAGGGAACCGACGGGGTTTTCGGTCTGGGCCCAGAGGTGATACGCACAGGATTCCAAGACCTCGTGATGGAGGTCGAGCTCGAAGGAATATTCCAAATGCTTGCCGCGCGCCAAGGCCCACAATTTGACCGAGTTCAGGAATACGGAACCGTCCGCCGGTGCTCCGACGAAAACGGGGATCGCCTTGCGATGACAAAGCGCCATGAGCCCCTCAGGCGCCTTCGTTTTGCTTTCTTGCTCCGCGTAGCATGCGCCTAGCAGGTAGCGCATCTCGGGACCCGCCATGCGCTTCTGGAATTCGGGCCGCAGCAAGCAGCGCGTAATGAACTCATCCTGATCGAGCAATACATCCTCATCGAAACCGATGTCGGTGATCCGGATGGTGCGCTCATCGCGCAAGGCGCCGTCATCGCCGAAAATCGGAACCTCGTGGAAAGGGTGCTGGTCGGCGCTGTCCAAAGAGCGATGACCATCGTGGTAACAGACCGCGTCGGTCGTGGAGACCAAGCAGAACCAGCCCGTATCGAGCAGGGGGTTGAGCCAGGCGATGTGCTGGCCGGAGGCCGTGACCGGCCCGGCGACAGCCAAGGTCATGGGCACGCTGCGCCCAATGGCTTCGTCGAGCAGCTTCCAAATACGGCGCAGGTACGCTCCACCAAAGCTGGGGAAGCAGGACTCCAACAGGTGGTCCAGGTGCTGGACCTGGTCGACGGGTTTGTGCTGGAGGGGCGAGGAAGTGGCTGGACAGGCCGCCTGCTGATCTTGGCGCTTGGGGGGCATGGGGGGAGTGTAGCGACCAAACGGAGCAGGATCTGAACATTTTTGGGGTCCAAAAATGGTGCGGGACCGGTTTTTGGCGCGCAGGGTCTTATGGAGGCCCGTCCCAGGTGGTCGGTGCTTGGGGTTCGCTCCAAATCCGCGTGAGGGGCCATCGTGGGGGTGCTTCCTAGCCAAACCCGTGACCCCTGCCCCTGGATCCCAGCCCCATGACAGATGGGGCCCGCCAGCCAATTGGCTCACATCTGTATATATTGCCGTCGAACCGTCCTCCGTCGATGAGCGCTGCGACGCAGGACTCCCTCCCTGGTACCCTGCAGGCACGGAAGTATGGACCGTGGAGCGCACCCAACGCCCCTCGCAGCTCATCCCGATCGGCCCAAACAGCACAGACCCTGCCGGCGTGCATGCCGACAGGGTCTTTAGCTTGGGGCCGGTTTGAGCGGGTTGTCAGTCCGCCAGCAATCGTTCCCGGGGTGGTTTTTGCTTGAGCGCGTACTCGACGGATTGCGCCTCGCCGCGGGTTTCGAACGGGCCCAGGGTGCGAGCTAAGCTCCAGGGGCGCGCGGCGCGCGTGGACTTGGCGCCTCCCTTGGTTTCACCGTTGTGTTGGGCCAGGCGCGCGGACACGTCCTTGGAGATGCCCACGTAGGTGACCGGGCGGGCCTGGGATTGCAGCACGTAAACGTGCCAAGGATCCGAGCTGGCCGGATCCTCAGTTGATGTTGCGACCTTTTTGGCAGCGCCTTTCTTCGGCCCAGACACGGGGTTATGCGCCGGCTTCGGTGATGGCGATCATGCGCTCCATGGACAGCTTGGCGTCGCGGATCAGTTCGGCTTGCTCCGCGCCACTCAAGCGATCCCGGCGTGCGGTGATCTCGTCCACGGAGTCGCCGGCGACCACCAGGTTGATGTCCGGGGCTTCGCCACGGCGCAGAAGGTCGAGCATGCCCGCCAAGTGCGGAGGATCGTTGCGACTCATGGTGGCGCATCCGCAACCCGATGTGCCGAAGCTGGGGTCGGGAATGTCGGCCAAGTGTTTGATCTCGACTCCGCGTTGGGAGGCTGCGGCCGCAGCGTTGCGCACGAAGTGACCTTCGGTTCCGATGATGATTTTGGAACCCGGTTTGGCGTTCATTGCGGCCTTCCAAAGATAGTCGGTACTGCCCGCGCCATCGGCGGCCTGCACGGCTTCCAAGGGAGCTTCCGGATGCACGAGCACGCGCCATCCGCGTTCCTGCCACCAGCCGACCATGGCCGCGCTGAAGATGGTGTGCACGCCACAGTAGGAACCCCACAGAATCATCTCCGCGTTGTCGAGGGCCTGAATACCGCCATCGATTGTGCCGTCGGTCAACGAGTAGTTCGCCGCGTGGACCTGGGGGTCAGGCAGGGTGACTAGCTTGTCCAGATTCATTCCGAGCTTCCAGGCCGTATTGCGACCCAGGTGTTGGTCGGGAACGAAGAGGATTTTCTTGTTTTGCTTGCGCGCCCAGTCCACGACCAGGTGGGCGTTGGAGCTTGTGCAGACCGCGCCGCCGGTGGAGCCAGCCAAGCCTTTCAAGCGGCCCGATGTGTTCATGTAGGCGATGACCATAAGGTCATCCCCGTAGCGTTCGATGAGCTGATCCGCGATCGGCATGACCATGTGGTCCTTCGCCAACATCTCCATGGTGCATCCAGCCTTGGGATTGGTGATCCAAACCTGTTGGTCGTCGTGGGCCAGGATCGCCACGGCTTCAGCCATGAAGTGCACGGCCGATTCCACGATGACTTTCTTTTCCGGATTGCGCGCGGCTTGCAGTGCCAAGGCGTAGCTGTCGGAAACCGCTCCGCCGTAGCGCTCGACCAGTTTTACGATCTCGCCGCCCATGTAATAGTGGGCCAGCAGCAGGAGGGAATCTCCAAAGTGATCCTGGGCCGGGCGAACGTAGCGGTCCAGCCATGGAAGTACCGACTCGGGGGTGCGATCGGGCAAGGCCTGGTACTCCTCCGCATAGGGCTTGAACTCATCTTGATACCAATCGAGGGGTAGATCGGTTTGGCAGATGGGCATGCCTGGCTCCAGTATGAGCCCGCTCGAAGGCAGGCTTGGGGCGGGAGAGCTGGTTCTGGACTTGGCGTGGGCCATGGTTTGAGGCAATTAGAGGGGGTGGTGGGCCTGGTCGGAGGGTTCTCAGGATAGCCGCTCAAGGTCTCCATGGGTATCCAGCCGATAAAAGATGAAAGGGAAGCCTTGTAGATCCTTCTATTTCCAAGCCTGCCCATGCGAGGGGCCTGGTTTTGAGGTTCTTAGAATTCAAAAAGCTCCGGTCTACCCTCTTATAGCCATGCGACTCTTACTCAGTATCTCACTCTTAGCCCTGCTGGCCTGTGCACCGACGCGATCCAGCCAGATTAAGGAAAGTCAGCCGATTCGGGCCCTGCTGACACCGAACCAGGGGGTCACCTTGGAAATCCTCGTCACTAGCACCGTGCAAGCCGGCATTTATAAAGTGCCAGCGATCGAAGGCCAGGAGGACAGGGGTATTCTTAGATTGGTGGGTTTGAGCGATGTGGAGCTGGATCTCACCAGCGTGGAGATGATCGGCAGCGAATCGGATACCGACCAGGACGCTTTGATCGGGGTCGGGCTCTTGATCGAGGATTGTCACAATGTCCGCGTCATCGGAGGTGTTTGGAAGGGCTACCGCCAGGCGATACTGGTGCGCAATAGCACCTCGGTAGTGATCGAGAATGCGGACTTTCGCGAGTTATGGTCCGAAGATTTGCAGAGCACAGCAACAGGGGACGATGTCTCCGATTGGTTCGATCCCGCCGATGAGGCGGCTGCTAATCTCCCGGCTGCGATTACGGCCCAGGAAGTGGACGGGTTGGTCGTGCGCTTTTGCAAGGTGCGCCACACTCAAAACGGGGTACTAATGAGCGGCGTGACCCAGGGAGTTGTGCAGGACAATGACTTTTCGTTCCTGTCGGGCTGGGGCGTAGCCTTGTTCGATTCGAGCGCCTGCACGGTGGCGTACAATGCGACCGAGTACAACGTGCGCGGTTACTCCCACGGCGCTTATGCGGTGGGACACAACTCGGCGGGGATCCTGGTGGCGGGCGCCTCGCGGGGAAACCAAATCTTGTTCAATCGCGCCACGCATTGCGGCACAGGTATTTTGCTTTGGGGCCGAGAGTCCGTCACGGAGAGGCCCGAAGACAACCGCATCTTCGGCAACGACTGCAGTGCCGCCATTCAAACGGGGATTCACACCGTGCGGTCCAAGCGCACCTTCGTGCAGAACAACCGGGTTCAGGGCGCTTTGGGCTACGGGGTTCGCAGTCAGGGCGATGAGGCTGTGATCGTGTTTGACAACCAGATCCAAGGTACCCAAGGCCGAGGTGTCGCGTTCCACGGTACGCGGGCGTCGGTCGTTTTCTCCAATCGCTTACTGGACAACCAGGTGGGGTTGGAAGTGACGGCTCGGGCTCCCCAGGGAATGGACGCCCAGTCCGGCGAAGAGAGTTCCTCGCAGGACCACTTCATCGTTGGAAATCAATTCTCCGATAATGGTCAGGACTTGATCGCCCATGAGAGTGAAGCGCTATCCTTCGCGGGAAATCGTTTCCTCGGAGGCAAGCAGCGACTGCACGTGCAGGACATCCGTGCGTGGCTGGAATCGGGCGATGAGTCCGAGGAAACCGCCGAGGCGCAGGGCGAGGATACGGTGGTCGGTTGGTTGGCTGGCAGCAACGGCGTCATGCCCACCGGCAACATCGAGCGTGTTTCCTTACGCCTTTGGAACGGTGAGTTGCCCGTGGAATTGGTGGCAGCCCAAGCTCTAGAGGCTCCGCAAGTCGATGGGCACCCTACAAGCTCCGCGATTGTGCACTCCGAGTTTGACGGGGGGACGGAAACTGTGGTCCTAGGTCGATTCGGGCCCTGGGACTTCCCTTCGGGCGAGGTCCAGGCCCAAATGCGCCAGCCTGGGGGACTTTTCTCCGGGGTTCGTTGGCAGGCCAGCTGGTTCTCTTTCGATCCGGAAACCCATGATCCGCGTGGTGACGTGCAAGCGTGGCGCACCCTTGCGGAGGACCCTGTGTTGAGCCTTACGGTCGATCACTTCCTCGATCCTCTCCCATCGGACGAGATCAAGCTTCAGGTGCCTGCGATTCGATTCGGTTTGGTCGCCGAAACTGAAATTCGGATCAAGCAGACGGGAGACTATCAATTGTCGGTCATGTCCGACGATGGTTTGCGTCTTTGGGTGGGCGGCTCCGTGGTCTTCGAGGACTGGAGCTGGCACACCACCGAACGCAAGCAAATCAGCCTGAGTCTAAAAGCCGGGACGCACAAAGTGCGCTTGGAGTACTTCCAGTTGGACGGCGCCGCGGAATTGGCGCTAGAACTACACGCACGCTAAGATCTTGAGACCGCGCCCCAATCGGGGGTGATTCGGAATCAACAACGTCCCATGGAAAGCAGCAAAACAAGCGGCTGGAAACGCAAGGTTTCCTTGATGCTCGGAGTGACCTTGTTCCTGCTCTTCGTGCTGGAAATAGGGGCGACCCTGTACATGGGCCAGACGTTTGAGCGCGGCCGGTTCCTCGGTGACAACTGGATTGCGGTGGGGCGCCGCGACGTGGACATGGGTTGGGCCAACCGCGCGGGAGCCTCTGGCCATATCGCCGGCAGTGGATTGGATTACACAGTGAATATCAACTCCTTGGGATTCCGTGATCCCGAAAGGACCTATGCCAAGCCCGCAGGGGTCAAGCGGGTTCTGGTGCTGGGGGACTCGGTCACCTGGGGTTGGGGTGTAGACAATGGGGAACGCTTTTCAGATCTCCTTGAAGCTCGTTTGGGTGAAGAGGTTCAGGTCCTCAACATGGGCGTGCCGGGATACGGAACCGGCCAGCAATTCTGGAACTTGGAGAAGTTCGGTTGGCGGTACGAGCCCGACGCTGTGGTGCTGTGCTTGGTCCTCAACGACGTTCTCGAAGCGGAAATGATCGAGCACTACGGCATGCCCAAGCCTCGCTTCGCCCTAGGAGAAGACGGTGAGTGGTTCGAGGAGCGTCCGCCAGGATTGGCCACCACCGCCCAAACCCAGGGGTGGACTCGCGAGATGGCCTGGCTTCAAGCCCATTCCGCCGCGGTGACTTTGCTAACAGGGAAGAAAGCTGCGCTGGGGGAGGGATTGGATTTGGACAAGATCGAATATCGGGATCCGGGTGATCAGGCCAGGGAGGGTATCGATCGTGCGACCCGGTGTATCTCTTCGCCAGAGCGCGCCACCCATTATGGTCTGACGCGTATTGCGGCAGCCTGCGCCGAACGGGGCTTGCCCCTGATTGTCACCTCGATGGCGCACAAGCACGATCGCTACCTGTACGAGCCCAACCATCCGATGCCGGCCCAAGCTGAAGGGCCTGACTACATGAGCAGCCTGGCCCGCGAAGTGCAAGCTGCGGGCCAATCGATCGGCTTTCAAACGGTTTCCCCGGATGGCGTGATGCTGGGCCTCACAAAGGCCGGTCAGCGTTTGCACTGCGGGGACGGACATCCCAACGCCCTGGGGCACAAGGTCATGGCGGATGTGCTGGAACCCCTGTTGAGAAAAGAGTTGCAAGCGCAAGCGCCGCGCTAATACGAAAGCGGGCCCGCATGGCGGACCCGCTTTTTATACGGAGCTAGGGCAACCTTGCGGTGCCGAATTCCTTGCCTGATCAGTCCATGTGCGGGTAGCCGAATTCCGTGGCGGGCACGAACGTTTCTTTGACCGTGCGCGGCGAGACCCAGCGCTGCAGGTTCAGAATGGAACCCGCTTTGTCGTTGGTGCCTGAAGCGCGCGAGCCGCCGAAGGGTTGTTGGCCCACGACCGCGCCGGTGGGCTTGTCGTTGATGTAGAAGTTACCGGCCGCAAAGCGCAGGGCCTCTGTGGCGTGTCGCAAGCCCATGCGGTCGCGTCCGAAGATCGCTCCCGTGAGAGCGTATTCACTGGTGTTGGCGCATAGCTCGAGGGTCTCGTTCACGCGGTCGTCGTCGTAGACGTACACGGCGAGAATGGGGCCGAAGAGTTCGGTGCGCATGAGGTCGTGGCGCGGGTCCGCGACGTGGATGACTGTAGGATGCACGAAGTAGCCTTCGGAATCGTCGCAGGTTCCACCGAGCACGACTTCCGCGGTGTTGTCCTTGCGAGCCCCTTCGATGGCTGCCTTGTGCTTCGCGAACGCTTTGGCGTCGATCACGGCGCCCATGAAGTTCGAGAAGTCGCTCGTGTCGCCGATCTTGATTTCGGCCAGCATGGCCTCCATACGGTCTTTGACGTCGTTCCACAGGCTGCGCGGCACGTAGGCGCGGCTGAGCGCGCTGCACTTCTGACCTTGGAATTCAAAGGACCCACGCACCATGGCCACGGCCAAGGCTTCGCTGTCCGAATCGGGCAGGGCCATCAGGAAGTCCTTGCCGCCGGTTTCGCCCACCAGTCGCGGGTACTGGGCGTAGTTCTGGATGTTGTCGCCCACGGTCTTCCAGATGTTCTGGAAGACGCCGGTCGAACCGGTGAAGTGCACGCCGCCCAAGCGACGGTCGCCCATGGTGACCTTGCCGACTGTGGCGCCGGGTCCGGGGATGAAGTTAATCACGCCCGCGGGCAATCCCGCTTCCTCCAACAACTTCATTAGGTAGTAGTTGGAGAGGATCGAGGTGGAGGAAGGCTTCCAAAGCGCAGTGTTCCCGAGCATGGCCGGGGCCGTGGGCAGGTTGCCTGCGATGGAAGTGAAGTTGAAGGGCGTGATGGCTAGTACGAAGCCATCGAGCGGGCGGTGCTCCAAGCGGTTCCACACGCCGGGGCTGGAAACGGGCTGCTCGTTGTAGAGCTGCTGCATGTAACCCACGTTGAAGCGCCAGAAGTCTGCCAGCTCGCAGGCTGCATCGATCTCGGCCTGGAAGCAGGTCTTCGACTGACCCAGCATGGTGGCGGCGTTGATCGTGTCGCGCCAGGGACCGCAGAGCAGATCAGCGGCCTTGAGGAAGATCGCGGCGCGTTCCTGCCAGGGCAGATCCATCCAGTCGTTGCGGGCGGCTTCCGCGGCATCGATAGCCTGGGCCACGTGCTGGGCATCGGCCTGGTGGAATTGCGCGAGCACATGACGGTGCTTGTGGGGCACGATGGATTGGCCCGTGTTTCCCGTGCGAATTTCTTCGCCCCCGATGATGATGGGCACATCGACCACCTCTTG
>JBLFXY010000090.1:0-13047 GCA_047611645.1 Glaciecola sp. | reverse complement strand
CGGACTGTCCCCCCCGACTATCCCCGGAAGGACGGTACCGCACATTCTCCCTCCACCTACACAAGCCCCCGCACCATTGCTACGCAACGATGCGGGGGCTTGTAGGTGGAAGGATAATATGCGGCACCATCCATCCTCATTGACTGGCGGGGTGCTACTTCACTTCGTGGCAGCGCACCATGTGGGTTTCTGTGAGGCTTTGTACCTCGGGGTAGCTGACTTTGCAGGCTTCTGTTGCGATCGAACAGCGCGGGTGAAAGTGGCAGCCGGAGGGGGGATTGATCGGTGAGGGCACGTCGCCGTCCAGGGGGATGCGTTCTATCCTGCGCTTGGGGTCCGCGCGCGGGATGGCCGAGAGCAAAGCCTTGGTGTACGGGTGCCTGGGGTTGTCGAAGATCTCTTCGGTGGTCCCCATTTCCACGATACGGCCCAGGTACATGACAGCCACGCGGTCGGAGATGTAGCGCACGATCGAAAGGTCGTGGGCGATGAAGATGTAGGAGAGGTCGAATTCTTCCTGCAAGTCCTTGAGCAGGTTGACCACCTGGGCTTGCACGGATACGTCCAAGGCCGACACGGCCTCGTCGCAGACGATCAGGCGCGGGCGCAGGGCCAAGGCGCGTGCGATGCCCACGCGTTGACGCTGACCGCCCGAGAATTCGTGCGGGAAGCGGTTGGCTACGTCCGGGCGCAAGCCTACTTTCTGCAGCAGGGCTCCCACGCGATCGCGCAGCTCGTCGCCGCTGGCAATGCCATGCACCTTCAGGGCTTCGCCGATCGTATTGCCCACGGTGATGCGCGGGTTCAAACTGGCGAAGGGATCTTGAAAAATGATCTGCAAGTCTTTGCGCTGCTCGCGCATATCCGACTCGCTGAGCTTGAACAGATCGATGGGGTCATCGGTGGCCGTGGGCCGGTAGAAGGCCTCGCCCGCTGTCGGGTCCAGCAATCGCAACAGGGAACGTCCCGCGGTGGTCTTGCCGCAACCGGACTCCCCCACCAACGAAAGGGTTTCCCCGTGATGTACGACAAAGTCCAATCCATCCACGGCCTTCACATCGGCCACGTGCCGACTGAAAACGCCCTTGCGGATCGGAAAGTATTTTTTGAGTCCACGCACATCGATCAACGGCGTGCTCGTGGAGCGTTTCCCGGTTTCTTTAGCAGATGTCATAGCTCTCGCGCCTCGTCGGTGAAGAAACAGGCGACCGTATGGTCCGGATCCTTGTCGGAAGGTTGCAGGACCGGCACCTCGTTGGCGCAGATGTCTTGGGCCAGGGGGCAACGCGAACGGAAGCGACAACCGCTCGGAAATTTTTCCGCGCTGGGCACGGTTCCCGGAATGGTCGTCAAGCGCTCGCCCGGCTTGGCCAGGTCGGGAAGGGAACGCAGCAAGCCGATGGTGTACGGATGCTGCGGACTTTCGAAGATGCTTTCCACATTGCCGAACTCCACCACGCGTCCCGCGTACATGACAGCCACATGATGCGCCGTCTCGGCCACCACGCCCAAGTCGTGTGTGATGAGCAAAACACTCATGCCGCTCTCTTCTTGGAGCTCCCGGATCAAGTCCAGAATTTGAGCCTGAATGGTCACATCCAAGGCGGTCGTGGGTTCATCCGCAATGAGCAAAGCTGGATCGCAGGCCATGGCCATGGCGATCATAATGCGCTGGCGCATACCGCCCGACATCTCGTGCGGATAGTTGTCCACGCGCTCTTCGGGACTCGGAATGCCCACCTTGCGGATCATTCCAATCGCATGCTCACGCGCCGCCTCGCGGTCCTTGCCCTGGTGCAGCATGACCGCCTCCATGATCTGATCCCCCACGGTGTACACCGGGTTCAGGGCCGTCATGGGCTCCTGGAAGATCATGGCGATGTCGTTGCCGCGAAGTTCGCGCATCTCATCGTCATCTAAGGCCAACAGGTTGCGCCCGTTGAACAGGATCTCGCCGCCCTCGTTCTTGCCCGGAGGCATGGGGACCAACTGCATGATCGACAGGGCCGTGACGCTCTTGCCGCTGCCCGATTCCCCCACCACGCCCAGGGTTTCCCCGGGCTGGATGGAATAGGTCACGCCGTCCACGGCCTTGGCCACGCCCGCCTCGCTGTAGAAGTAGGTCTTGAGACCCTTGACTTCCAAGAGAGGCTTCTTGCTTGTGCTTTTGTTATTTCCCATGGCCCTATTTCTTCATCTTGGGGTCCATGGCGTCGCGCACCGCGTCGCCGACCAGGTTGTAACAGGTCACCGTGATGAAGATCAGGATGCCCGGGAAAAGTTGAATCCACCAGTGCTCAGGACTCTTGGATTCGCTGACCAGCGAGCCCCAGGAAGCCTCGGGCGGCTTGATTCCAAAGCCGAGGAATGAGATCGCCGACTCGGTCAGGATGCCCGCAGCCACGGCAAACGCCGCACTGACGATCACCGGACTCATGGCGTTGGGAAGCACATGACGGAAGATCGTGCGCATGTTCGAGAACCCAAGCGCCTTGGCCGCCACCACAAACTCCTGCTCGCGCAGCCGCATGAACTCACCACGCACCAAGCGCGCCGTACCCGTCCAACGGATCAAGGCGATCACAATCACGATGGCAAAAATGGGCTTGATCACATCCGCGGGGATAAACGCGATCGTCATCAGGATCATGTAGAAAGCAGGAATGGACTGCAGCACCTCGATCAGCCGCATGATCACGGTGTCCACCCAGCCGCCGAAGTAACCGGCCAGGGACCCGAAAAACACACCGATGATCGTCAGCAGAAAGGCGGACAGGATGCCCACGGTGAGCGAGGTTCGCCCGCCCCAAATCATGCGTGAGAAGAAGTCCCGACCCAACTCATCGACCCCGGCCAAGTGACGAACGCCTGAGTTCATTTCAGGCTCGCCCGCACGCACGACGACCTCTTCGTAAACGGCACTAAAGCCGTCCTGGCTGGCCATATCGCCATCCACAACCTTGGTGCTCTGGACCCAGCGGCCTTCAGCGTCGGTTTTGGCGTACGGTTTCCAAGTGGGCGGCCGGAATTGTTCTTCACTGTGAGTTTCCGATGTGCCGAAGCGCACCATCGCCCACGGAACGTCGAACTCGCTCCCCTGGCTCAACAAACTGGCGCCTTCCTGGATCGGCAGCAAAGTGCCCTCGGTAAGCCCCCGCTTGTACTTGGCATTTTGGTTCATGTCACCGCCCGGCCCCCAGGTTAGGCCCCAAACCACCGCGGCCAAAATCGAGAAGGTCAGCATCAAGACGAACTTGCGCGCGCGCCATGTACGGATGGAATCCCGATCGCCCTTGAGCAGTGCATTCAACACCCGGTTCCAAATAGGCCAAGTCAGGACGAACGCCCAGAAGACCATAAAGAAAATTTCGAGCGGGGAAAGGTCGTCCCACAAGGGTGATTCGGAGGTGGCCACCAGATCCAGGCCGCCGGCTTCCGGCTTGGCCGGATCCGCTGCGCGCAAGGACTTGCGGAAAGCCCGGGCCACCTTTTTGCCCTCGGTCACCTTCGCCAGGGCCGTTTCGCTGTCGCCCGTCGTAAAGGCCAACGAACCCTCGTCCAGCAGATTGCGCATGCTGGTCAGCCCTTCACGCACTTCTTTGGCGTCGGCCGGAATGTAGCTGCGCAGACGTGTCAAGCGCAGGTCCAAAGCCTCCATTTCGGTGGCTAGCGCCTCGCCGCGGCTTTGCGGCGCGGCGTCGGGATCCCCCAACGTACCGGCCTTCTTGAGCTGCGCTTCAAACTCCTCATCAGAGGCCTTGAGAATGCGCGACATGCTCGAAACCACCGGGCTCAGCGAGCGGGCCGCTGAGTTGTACTCCTGAAGGTCAATGCCCTCAAAGCGATAGGGGCGATCGTTCGTGATGAACGGCGCGTAAATCGCCATGCCATACATCAATGCCAATACGGCCATGCCCATCTTGAACAGCTTGCGTTTACCAAGTTGCTCGATCACGAGATCCCAATAGTCTTTCGAATAGACCTCGGCATCTTCGGCCTGCTCCCGGCCTTCCATGCTCTCGAATGACGGCTTACTCATTACGAATCCTGGGGTCCACGATGGAGTAGGTGATGTCGGACAAGAGAATGCCGATCTGGGTCATGATGCCCACCAAAATGGTGGTGGCCATCAGAATATTGAAGTCACGCTTGGTCAAACCTTCAAACGCATAGCGCCCCATTCCTGGGATATCGAATACCGTCTCCACGATGATGGAGCCTCCGATCAGTACAGGAAGAATGGACGCCAACAAGGTGATCACAGGGATCATCGAGTTGCGCAGGGCGTGCTTGTAAATCACCACGTTCTCCGACAAGCCCTTAGCGCGTGCAGTGCGGATGTAATCCTGATTGATGACATCCATCATGCCTGCCCGCATCTGCCGTGAGAGATACGCCAAGCTGCCATACGTCAGGGTAATCACGGGCAGAATGCAGTGCAGAACCGTGTCCCACGCATAGGCCAAGGTCCCCAGACTGTCCGCGTCCTTGTCGTGCAATCCGAGCACCGGCAACCAATCCAAGCGGGTCGCTCCGAAGATCTGCAACAGCATCAAGCCAGCCCAAAACGTGGGAATCGCGTACAGCACAAAGAGCACAACCGTGATCAATCCATCACGCCGACTGCCGTGGTTGCGCACGCTGAAGATACCCAAGGGGATGGCCAGCAAATAGGCCAGCAGCACCGAAACCAACGAGAGCGGGACGGAGACCGCCATGCGCTTCATGAGCTCGGGCCCGATGGGCCGCTCGCCTTGCATCTCTTTGCCAAGGCTGAACGAAAGCAGACCGCCAAAGGTGTTTTCACCGGTGTTCGCGACCCGATAGCCATCGCCATCGGTGTAATACCAACCAAATGCCTGCCCCACGAGCGTTTCGGTGGCGCTGTCCGGCCGCACTTCAAATCCGCCGGATAGCTTCAGGGCCGCCAAGGCTCGAAGCACGGGCCCGCCAGCCTCATTCGCCTGGTTGCGGGCCTCGTAGAGGTTTTGGAAGATCGCCGGAAGGCCCTCATCGCCCTGCTCAGCAATTTTGCCAGCCGCTTCATCCCATGCCGTCTGGCCCGCCTGGTCGTCCAGCAGGGTCCCGCGCCATTCCTCCAAGCGATCGACCTCCTGCTCGTCCGTACCCGGCAGGTACCCGACGATCACCGGTTCGCCGACCAGCAGCTTGCTGCCATCCGCGAGGTCCAATTCCTCGGTGGTACGCTCGGTAAAGGGTGAGGAGAACCAACTGATTCCATCCCGGCCCAGGTTGAGCGGTCCGATGTAATCTAGGAATTGCACCGGCAAGGAGCGATCCAAGCCGTGCTTACGACGGAAGCGCGAGATGCGCCCTTCCACGTCCGAGGAATCACTCAAGTCGCCGGCACCACCGCCCCCCATCATGACCGTGGCAGGATCGCCAGGGGCCGCATGGAAGATTGTGAATATGACCAGCGCGACCCCGAGGGTGGTCGGGATCATCAGGAGCAGCCTGCGTATGATGAACGCTAACAAGTGGCTGGGAGGGTCGTTCGACCGGGCGGGTCGAACCCTGGGGGGAAGCGGGGCGGGGGAGGAGGCGCAACAGCGTAGCGCCCGGGTCCCGTTTGGGCCAGTGTCAAGCGGGGGACGGCACCGAAGTGCCGTCCCCCACTATGTTGGCCCAGCAAAAACTTAGCGGTTCAGGGTCGTGCGCGTGCCCGGCTCCTCGGGGTCCGCGAAGTACCAGCGACGAACCGAGTAGCCCGGATCGACGGCAAAGTTCTGCATGCCGCGGATGCGCTTGGACATGGCGAACTTGCGCGGCACGTTGAATCCGAACAGGTACGGCATGACCTCCTGGTACAGGTGGCGGTGCAATTCGCGCCAGATCACTTGGCGCTTTTCAAAGTCCAACTCGCGCTGGCCCTTGGCGATCAGCCCATCGATATAGGGATCGCGCACGCCGGAGTGGTTGGAGCCTTCGGCCTCCTCCGCGCCCCACTTGGAGTGCCAAACCTGCTCGGGGTCGGACTCCAGGTCGGGGACCCAAGCCAGGTTGCAGGCATCAAAGTCACGTTTCTTGAGACGCTCGAGGAAGGTAGCCCACTCGATCGGCTCCAGGATGACCTTGATCTCCAGCAGTCCCAGGGATTCCTGAATCTTCAGTCCCAGGGTTTTGGAAGCATCGTTGCCAGAGGGGTACAGGAATGTGATGACCAGCTCGACGCCGTCCTTGTCGCGCGTGCCGTCGCCGTTGCGATCGTACCAGCCGCCATCGTCGAGCAAGTCCATGGCCATGTCCGGATCAAACTCCAACGGCTTGACGTCGTGGTTGTAGGCTTCGGCTTCAAAGGGGAAGGGCCCGGTCACCTGGCGCGCGAGTCCGCGATACACGGTCTTGCGGTAGCTCTCGGAATCGAATGCGTGGGCGATCGCCTTGCGCACTTCCAGATCCGCCAATTGGGGGCGGAATAGGTTCCAACCGGTGTAGCCGTAGCTACCCAGGTAGCAGAAACCTTTGTAGAAGTTCTCGGTGAACGCAGGCTGCGTCACAGCGGAACCGAAATAGTCGGAGGACTTGACGCGCTCGAAGTAATCGAGTTCCCCGTTCAACAGCGCGGTCATGGCCAATTGGTCGTCGGCGATCACACGCCAGCGAATGGTGTCCACGTAGCCGGCCTGGGGCGCATCGAAGTACAAGCTCTTGCCAGCTTCGTCCACAAAGCGCGAGGCCTCCACGTACTGGTCACTCCAAGTGGTGACGCGGTAAGGACCGAGTCCGATCCAGTTTTTGTTGGCCTGGTGCTCGTTGATATGGCGCCCTTGATCCTCATCGGTGAAACGCTCCTTGTAGTCGGCATTGTCCGGATCCGCAAGGTTGTAGACGTGCGAGGGCAGGATGGTCAACGCATCGCCCACGGTGGAAAGAGCGAAGGCGTATTGCTGCTCGTAGAAGAAACGCACATGGTGGTCGTCGACAATTTCCGCGCCGGTCACCTTTACGAATTGGAAACGCTTCTCGTCACAATCCACATGGGAGTTGCGGTAAATATCCCAGGAGAAATATACGTCTTGAGCGTCGAGCGTTTGCTCGGTGTGCCCCCCACCGGGGTGCCACCGCACGCCCTTGCGCAGTTCGAAGTTGAAGACGGTTCCACGTTCCAAGCGCGTGGCATCGGCCTTCGGAACCTGGACCGCTGCGGTCAACGGGTTCTTGAAGGACAGCGGACGCACGCTGTAAAAGTCGCCCTCGTCGATAACCTCACCGTAGATCACGGCTTCGGTTACGAATCCTTCGGCTTCTCCGCCTTCTTCCTTGGCCAAACGCTTGAGCACCACCTCGGTGGTCGCGTATTTGCCCTTGGCATCGGCGGATATCACCAGCGCATCCTCGATCACCGGGAATTCGGTGGCCAAACGCGGCACATATCGGTGGGTCTCCCAATCTTGCTCGAGCAAGGTCTCGTGGAACTCGCGCAACATGCGGCGCGTGTAGGCCGAGTTTTCGGTCACGTAGTTCGTGTGCTTGGGCAGTGACGAGGAGTGCAGAATCACCCGCCCGCCGAAACGCGGCGTGGACGGTGTCGCTCTATCGGGGTGAAAAATGTCTGCTTCCGCTGCGAGCGAAGCGCCATCGGAGGCCGGGGCCTCCCCCTCCTGGGGATTGGCGAGCAGGGGTTGCAGAAGCAGGGCCGCGGGGGCGCAGAGCTGGAGCAATAAAGTGATACCGAGTTTCATAAGGGACTGTCTTTTGAAGAAGGAGGATCGCTGGATCGGGGTTTGGCGGAGCGGGTGGGCCAAGGCCCACGACCGTCCGGGTCCACCCCGGGGTGGCCCATAGGCCCGATTCTAGCTGACAAGCATGACCCATGAGCCCCCTCACTGTCAAATCGCCGCAAGACCTCAGGACGCACGCAAACCGTTATAATAAAACGACTTGCGAACGTAAAATGGGGTCTGTAGGCTGCTCGACTATGGTTTCCACCCAGCTAGCCCGCAAGGCACGTATGGCCTCCGCCATCACCCTACTCATCGCGCTGCTGGCAGGCGCCGTGGCCCTGACCCAGGGCGCCAAGCTCGAACCGGCCGACTTCACCTTCAATAACGGGACCGAAGTACAGAGCCTGGATCCGGCCCAGGTGACGGGAGTACCCGAGGGCCGAGTCGTGCGCTGCATCTACGAAGGCCTCGTGATCAAGCATCCGAAAACCCTGGCGCCCCTGCCGGGTATGGCGGACCGCTGGGAGATTTCCGAGGACGCCAAGACCTACACATTCCACATCCGCGACGGGGCCAAATGGACCAACGGGGATGAGGTCACCGCCCACGATTTCGCCTGGTCCATGAAGCGCATGCTGGACCCCCGCACCGGCTCCCAATACGCCTATCAACTATGGTATGTGGTGGGCGCCAAGGCGTTCACCACCGAGGTGCACCCGATCGGTCACCCCCAAGCGGGCCAACCACTGCACAGCCCCGATAGCGTGGCTATTCGGGCAATAGACGCCAGAACCCTGGAGATCGAACTGGTCTCCCCCACGCCTTTTTTCATGGAGCTCATGGGTTTTTACCCGGTGTTCCCCATCAATCGCCGCGCCTTGGAAGAGGCCAAAGCCAAGTGGCCGAGCTCCTGGGAAGTCGAGTGGATGAAGCCCGAGAACATCGTCACCAACGGGCCCTGGAAACTGTCCGTGCGGCGCGTCAACGATCGCATCCGCCTGACCAAGAACGAAGAATATTGGGACGCCGATAACGTGGCCTTCCGCACCATCGATGTGCTGGCCATGGAGCACGCACCCACGGCCCAGAACCTGTACTTGACTGGCGGCGCGGACTATGTGGATAAGGTCGATGACGCGGTGGTCCGCCAACTGCTCCCGCGCGAAGATTTCAACCCGGAACCCTATCTGGGCATTTACTTCTATCGGGTCAATGTGACCAAGCCGCCTTTCGACGATAAACGCGTGCGCAAGGCACTCAGCCTGCTCATGCCGCGCGATTTGATCTGCGACGAGGTCACAAAAATGGGGCAGGTTCCGGCCTATTCCTTCGTGCCGCCGATGGCCTTGGATTACACCTCCCCCGAGACCGATCGCGGCGCCACCGAGGGTACTCTGAAAGAACGTATGGCCAAGAACGGTGAAGCCGCGCGTGCACTTTTGGCGGAGGCCGGTTATGGCCCAGGCGGCAAGGAATTCCCGCCTTTCTCGATCCACTACAACACTTCCGAATCTCACAAGTCCATCGCGGAAACCATCACCGCTGCCTGGCAAGAACACCTGGGCATCAACGTGAAGATGAGCAACGAGGAATGGAAGGTGTACCTGGACACACAAAACAGTCTGGACTACGACCTTTCGCGCAGCGCATGGATCGGCGATTACATGGACCCCAACACATTCGTCGACCTGTTCTTGGCAGGCGGTGAAAACAACAAGACCGGTTGGGCTCACTCAGAATACGACCGCCTGGTGCACGGCGCGGTGACCGAGCTCGATCCCGCTGAACGCTTTCGAATGCTGGAGCGCGCGGAGGCCATCATGATGGAAGAATTACCCATCATTCCTATCTACTACTACGTGGATCAAAACATCGTGGCACCGCGCCTGGGAGGTTTCTTCTCGAATCCCGAGGACGAACACTTCCCCAAATTCTGGTATTGGATGGACGACGAAGAACTGGCCGCCAAACGCGCCGCCCAACCCGCCGATTGGATAATCGTCGACCCCCACGGACCCGCTGAAGGCCTCTACTCCCCCGCCCAAGCCCGCTTGCGCGCCCAAAAATGATCCGTTTCCTCGCACATCGTTTCATGTGGCTCGTGATCACCCTGTTTGTGGTGACCTCGGTGTCCTTCTTTCTCATGCGCACGATCCCGGGCGGCCCGTTCGATACCGACAAAGCATTGGACCCCGCCATCAAGGCCAACATCGAAGCGCGCTATCACTTCGACTGGCCCATGTGGAAGCAATTCCTGCAGTACACGGGTCCCTTAAACCTGGATGAGAACGGCATGTTTGGTGCCGCAGAAAACAAGGGCACGCAAAAATTCGGCGGCGTGTTGACCGGCGATTTCGGTCCCTCCTTCCGCTACAAAGACTTCACGGTCAACGACATCATCGGACAGTCCCTGCCCATCTCGATGCTGCTGGGGGTCGTCGCCATGATGTGGGCCCTAGCCCTGGGCATCTCGGCCGGCATCGCCTCGGCCTTGAGGCGTGGATCCGGTCTCGACCTGACCATGCGACTGGCGGCTACAGCGGGCATCGCCCTGCCAAACTTCGTCATCGCCGGCTTCCTGATCATCCTGTTCGTGTTCATGATTCCACTCTTCCCCGTGGCCGGTTGGGGCACGCTCAAACACATGATGCTGCCCGGCTTCTGCTTGGGATTGGTGTACGCCGCCTACATCGCACGCTTGACGCGCACGGGCATGCTCGAAGTCCTTTCCCAGGATCACATTCGAACGGCCCACGCCAAGGGCTTGGCCCCCGGCACGGTCGTCATGCGCCACGCGCTCAAGGGCGGGCTGCTGCCCGTGGTTTCCTACCTGGGTCCCGCCACCGCGGGCATCCTGACCGGCTCCCTCGTCATCGAACGTATCTTCAACATCCCCGGCATGGGCACCCACTTTGTGAACAGTGCACTCAACCGCGACTACACCCTCGCATTGGGCGTGACCATTCTCTTCACAGCGCTGGTCTCATCCTTCAACATCCTCGTCGACCTGGCTTACACCCTGCTCGACCCGCGCATCAAGTTGGAGGACCAGTAGTATGGTGGATCTTAACCGACAGTCGCCCCTGGAGCGTTTGGGCTTCAATGAGGCCGACGCTGAGCGTTTGCTGGCCGAGTCCAAGGCGTTCAAGGGCGAGAGCCTGTGGACCGACGCGCGCCGCCGACTCAAGAAAAACCGAGTGGCCACCTGGTCCCTACGCTTTTTAATCGCCTTCGGGTTGATGTCGCTCTTTGCGCCGCTCATGCCCCTGCGCCAACCGGCAGAGCAGAACCTGCCGAATCAATTGCAGCCCCCAGTCATGGCTTTTGGCGACAGCAATTACCTGCCTTTGGTGGCACCGGACGCGCCCTATGACGCGGACAAGATGACCAACATCCACGGCAGTTTGTACGCCCTGGATCACGTCCTGATCCGTTCACGCTTGGCGATCTTCGGTCGCTGGCAAACCGGTCACTGGATGGGCACGGACGCCATGGGCCGCGACCTCATGAGCCGCATCGTTTGGGGTAGCCGCACATCGATCAAGGTCGCTCTGGTGGCCACATTATTCTCCCTCCTGATCGGCGTCTTGTACGGCTCCTTCTCCGGCTTGATGGGAGGGCGCACCGACAACTTGATGATGCGGATCGTGGACGTCATGTACTCGATCCCATTCATCTTCGTGGTCATCTTTCTGATCACCTGGCTCAAGGGCCACGAGGCCAGCCTCAACAAGTACGGCATCGATCGCATGTTCGTCTTCTACCTCGTGATCGGCGCGGTGTATTGGCTGACCATGGCGCGCGTGGTGCGCGGCCAGGTCCTGTCGCTCAAGAACAAAGAGTTCGTGGAGGCCGCACGCGTGGTCGGCGCTTCGGTGCCGCGCATCCTGATGGGTCACATCGTGCCCAACGTGCTCTCGATCGTGATCATCTATCTGACGCTCACGATCCCCGCCGTCATGCTCTTCGAAGCCTTCCTGTCCTTCCTGGGCCTGGGCATCGAAGCGCCCGAAGTCAGCTGGGGCACGCTCGCCTCCGACAGCACCAAAGCCATCAATCCCCTGCGGATTTTCTGGTGGCTCGTGTTCTTCCCCTCCCTCGCCATGGGTTCGACCCTGTTGGCATTGAACCTACTCGGCGACGGCCTGCGCGACGCTCTGGACCCCAAGATGCGAGGCAAAGACTAATGGCACTGCTCGACGTAAAAAACCTAGCCGTACGCTTTGAAACCCACCACGGCACCGTGCGCGCCGTGGACGGTGTGAGCTTCGACGTGGAAGAAGGCGAGACCCTAGGCCTGGTCGGCGAATCCGGTTCCGGCAAGTCCGTAACCAACCTAGCCCTGCTCGGCCTGGTCCCCTCGCCCCCCGGCGTGACCACCGCCGACCACATCATGTTCGACGGTCAAGACCTGATGAAGCTCACCGAGAAGCAGCAGCGAAAGATTCGCGGCAACCGCATCTCGATGATCTTCCAGGACCCCATGACCTCCCTGAACCCGCTCTTACCCATCGAGCGCCAACTCACAGAAGTCCTCTGCCTACACAAGGGCCTCTCCCGCCGCGAAGCCCGCAAGAAAGCCATCCAAGGCCTGGACGACGTGGGCATCCCGAGCCCGGACCTGCGCATCGACCAGTACCCCCACGAGCTCTCCGGCGGCATGCGCCAACGCGTCATGATCGCCATGGGCCTGCTCTGCGAACCGCGCCTGCTGCTGGCTGACGAACCCACCACCGCCCTGGATGTCACCATCCAAGCCCAGGTGTTGGAGCTCATGAAGGACCTGCAGCACCGCCACGGCACCGCCATCATCCTGGTCACCCACGACCTGGGCGTCGTGGCCGGCATGAGCCACAAAATCAACGTCATGTACGGCGGCCGCCTAGTAGAAACCGCGCTCACGCCCGACCTTTTCAAACAACCCCTACACCCCTACACCACGGGCCTGCTCGGCAGCATCCCCACCCTGCATTCCAAACCCGGCGAAGACCTAATCTCCATCCCCGGCAACCCGCCCGACCTGGCCGACATGCCGCCCGGCTGCGCCTTCGAACCGCGCTGTGCGAAACGCGTCGACAAGTGCGCCGACCACCAACCCAGGCTCGAGTCCATGACCGACCCCAAAACCGGCCACACCCGCACCAGCGCCTGCTTCGAACTGGCAAACCTGATCATCGAAGGCAAAAGATCCCCGCAAGGAGCCCAGTGATGCGCAACCTCCATTCCCTGCACGCCACTTCTTCCCCCGCCGCAGCGCAAGCTTAAGGAACCGAACCATGACCGTTTCCACATCTCCGGCCTCCGCGGCATCTCAAACCCAGCAGCACGGGGAGCCCCTACTCTCCGTACGCGGCCTCAAAAA